>QCCW01000022.1 GCA_003281125.1 Prochlorococcus sp. AG-347-N23
ACTAAATTTCTAATTCTTTTGCTGATTCCTGATCACAAAATATTGAAATTCGATTAGTAGATTTTATTAATTTTGATGGTGTTCTATCTGGTAGCTCTTTTTCATCTAATAACCTCTCAAGAGCAATTCTTTTATTGGCTCCACTAACCAAAAATACTATCTTTGATGAGGCTGAAAGGACTTTTGGCGTTAATGAAATTCTTTTTAATCCTTTGCCTTCATTAAAAATCACAAAATCATCTACATTATTATTTTTTTGATAAGGAAATAGCGAAGCTGTATGACCATCGTCTCCAAGACCTAATAAAGTTAAATCAAATGAGGGAGGGTTTGATCCGCATTTTTCAAATAATTTAGAAATAAATTGATTTTTTGTAGCTTCATCATCAGCATTTAAATCATTGAAAATTTCATAAAAAAAAGCTTTAGATCCAAAATTAGTTAACAATGAATTCTTCAACATTAACGAGTTACTCAATTCTGAATTAGGATCAACACATCTTTCATCCCCTAAAAAGACATCAACCATATCCCATCGAAGATCACTTTTTGATAAAAGCTTATAGATAGATTTAGGAGTTGAACCACCACTAACGCAAAATTTGAATCTGTCTTTCTTTTTTAAAGTATGAATAATTTGACTTTCAATAAACTTAAAAACCGCTGTAGATAGCTCTAACTTGTCTTTGTAAATGTTAAGTGTATATCCATTTTTAACCTTTTCAATCATTTCATCCATTCAGTATGAAAACTACCTTCCTTATCAATTCTTTCATATGTATGAGAGCCAAAACAGTCTCTCATAGCCTGAACAAGGTTCTGAGGAAGTCTATTGGTTCTATAACTATTCAAATAATCTAAGGTACTGGATAGACATGGGACTGGTATCCCAGTTTTTGTGGATAAAGAAACAACCTTAGCTAAGTTATCTAATCTTGTCGCAATTTCATTATTGAACCAATCATCAAAAATTAAATTTTTTAGATTAGGATCTTTGTTATAAGCATCTTGAATTTTACTTAATAATTTTGATCTAATTATGCAACCACCTTTCCATATTTGAGCAATTGACGGCATATTCAAACCATAGTCATATACTGCAGATGCTTCTCTTAAAATGTCCATACCCTGGGCATAGCTAGCTATTGTGGCAAGGACTACAGCATCAAATAAAGGTTTCATTCCATCTGATATATTTCCTAAATCAAAATCCTCTATCTCTTTAGATGGAATAGTTTTTTCAATCTCACTTCGTTGCTCTTTTAAAGAACTCATTACTCTTGCATTTAAAGATGCATAAATAGTTGGGACTGATACCCCCAGTTCTAGAGCACTTACAACAGTCCATAACCCTGTACCTTTCTGGCCAGCTTTATCTAATATTTTTTCCACGACATCATCTCCAGTTATCTCATCTTTTGTATTTAGACAAATCTCTGTTATCTCAACAAGATAAGAAGCTAATTCATCAGTATTATTCCAAATACCAAATACCTCTGACATTTGCTGACCGTTCATACCTTTGACTCTCTTCATAAGGTCATAAGCTTCTGCAAGTATTTGTTCAATTCCATATTCAATTCCGTTATGAACAGTTTTCACAAAATGACCTGAGCCTCCTGGTCCAACATATGCAACACATGGTCCGTCTTCAACTTTGGCAGCCATTTTTGTTAATAAGCTTTCTATTGCATCATATGAAGCCTTAGTACCACCGGGCATCATACTTGGACCCTCTAAAGCTCCTTTGGCCCCTCCAGAGACTCCCATCCCAATGTATCCAAAACTTTTACTTTCAAGAGTATTCACCCTTCTTTCTGTATCTTTAAATTGAGAATTGCCGCCATCTATTAATAAATCTCCTTCCTCGAGATATCCAGAAATATTATCAATGACAGCATCTGTTGCGGGCCCAGCTTTTACCATCATTAGAATTCTTCTAGGTCTCTCTAGCTTATTAACAAATTCTTGAAGAGTTTCAGCTCCTTCTATATTCTTCCCAAGGCCACGACCTTGTAAAAATTCTTCGGTTTTTGAGTAAGTCCTATTAAAAACTACACTAGAAAATCCATTTCTCTCTGCGTTAAGAACTAAATTTTCGCCCATAACACCAAGACCTATTAAACCAAAATGTGCCTTGGACATAAAAAATTAAAAACTCAATAAATACAGTGTGCCTGCAACTCAACAAAATTGCTAAAAAAAAATACTTATGTCAGCGAAAAATGATGGAAAAGATTTAAATAACAGTTCCGTTTGCAATAGTTGCATTTTTAACTACTACAACAATTCCATTTCTAATATAGAAACCTAATTCTGGCTTATCTGCTTCTTCTACTCGATCTTTATTAATGATCACGACATTATCGCCAATTCTTGTATTCTTATCAAGAATTGCTCTTTTTACAGTAGTCCCTTCACCTACTCCAAGAGGCGTTCCGCCCCCTTTTCTTAATTCAATCCTCTCTTCAGGGGATTCAAAGAAATCGGCTCCCATAACAAGAGTATCCTCAAGAACCGAGTCACTTTCAATCCTGCTTCTTACACCTAAAACACAATGTAAAATACTGCATGACTTCAAGATTGTGCCTTCACAAACAATTGAATCAGTAATTTGAGCATCTACAAGTTTAGAAGGGGGTAAAAACCTAGGTCTAGTATAAATTGGAAATTTCTCATCATAAAAACTAAATGGAGGTTTTGGTTGCTCAGTCAATGCAAGGTTTGACTCAAAGAATGCCCCAATTGTGCCGATATCTTCCCAATAATCATCAAATACATAACTTTTAAGAGTATCGCCTCTATTGAGGGCTTCTGGAATTATGTCCTTACCAAAATCCGTATAATTAGGAAATCTATTTAGAAGATCGAAGAGAGTATTTCTGCTAAAAACGTAAATCCCCATAGAGGCTAGATATGGTTTTTCGGCAGCTGACTCCTTACTTAATCCAAATTTTGAAGTATCTACTGCCATTGCCTTTAACTTCTCTCCAGTGGGTTTTTCACTAAATTCTTTTATATTTCCTACATTGTCTGTCCTCATGAGACCAAAACCCTCTGCTTGAGCCTCATCAACAGGCAAAGCTGCAACAGTTAAATCAGCACCATTATCTCTATGATGTTGAACAAATAAACTGTAGTCCATTCTGTAAAGTTGATCCCCTGACAATATTAAATATTCATCAACATCCCATTCTTGAAATAACCATTGGTATTTTCTTACAGCATCAGCTGTACCTTCAAACCATTTTGGACTATCAGGGGTCTGTTGCGCGGCTAATACCTCAACAAATCCCTGACCAAAAGGACCATTTAAATTATATGTTCTTCCTATATGTCTATTTAGAGATGCACTATTGAACTGAGTCAATACGTACATTTTTTCAATACCTGAATTAATACAATTACTAATTGGGATATCTATTAATCGATATTTACCTGCTAAGGGGACAGCAGGTTTAGCCCTCATTTTTGTTAGAGGGTAAAGTCTAGAACCTTTTCCTCCTCCGAGGATGATGGCTAACACACGCTTCATTCAATCTAATGGAGGTAGAGATACAACTACTTAAAGTAACTGATTATGGGCAGATTTAGAAATAGGAATGGTCAGTTTACCAAGGTATTTCGATAAATCACTAGAAAAACTTAATATAATTGAGTAAAATTTAATTATTTTTTTCTTCTTCTACCAAAGAAAACAATTTTTCAACGATTTTCAAAGAAGCTTGTCTTTCTTCTCTCGATTGAGGGCTTCTTAATTTGGTAACAGGTGTGTGAAGAACTTTATTTATAATTCCTTTAGTCAGAGCTTCTACAACTTTTCTTTCTCTAGCAGAAAAATCTGGTCCCATCCTACTAAGTGCTTTTTGCAATTCCTCTTTTCTAATTAACTCTAAATCTGATCTAAGTTTATTAATTACTGGAACCGCCTCTAAACTTGCCCACCATTCTAGAAAAATGATTCTTTCTTCTTCTACTAAAGATTCTGCTTCTTTTGCAATTTTCTGTCTAAATTCTTGGTTTCTTGAAACAACTTCTTGTAAGTCATCTACATCAAATGATTTTACAAATTTATGTTGTTTAACGTCATTAGATATATTTCTCGGTACGCCAATATCAATAAATTTAAGTTGATTGCTCAAATTTATTTTTTCAATTTTGGCAAGATCAATTATTGGTTCTTCTGAAGCTGTACTAGTAAAAATAAGAGAGGATATTGATATATTTTCATCTAATTCGTTTAATCCTTTACAAACAATCTCTAAATCGGGAAAATCTAACGCAAGATTTAATGCTCTATCAATATTTCTGTTGATAAGAATAAGTTTATGGCAGCCTTTTGATTTTAAATGAGTTATTAAAAGCCTACTCATTCTTCCAGCTCCAACTACAAGAACCTTCTCTTTTTCCAAACTCACAAGAGTATCAATCCCTTTTTCTTGACCAATTTTTAATTGTGCAAGTTCTACCGCTGCTGAACTAATTGATACAGCTCCAGTTCCTAAATTTGTTTCGGATCTAACTTTTTTACCTGTACTAATAGATTGGGTTAATAATCTATTAAGAATAGGCCCAGTTGAGTGATTTTCTTGACCTAATCTCATCATTTTTTTTACTTGCGAAAGGATTTGCCCTTCCCCTAAAACGAGGCTATCTAGTCCTGCCGAGACTTTCATCAAATGCAAAACTGCATCCTCTTGTCTAAAGCAAAAAAGATGTGGATTTAAATCTTCAAAAATAATTCCAGAATAATCTGATATAAATTCCTTAATAGATGAAATCCCAGTATTTTTATCCTTTACTAACGCATATATTTCTAGCCTATTACAGGTACTTAAAATTGACACCTCCAACACATCGGAGAAATTTTTTAACGCTTTCAATGATTCTGTTATGGATTGGTCAGGAATACTTAGCTTCTCACGCACTTCGACAGGTGCCGTGCGATGACTTAGTCCGACGACAACAATATGCATAAAATTAAACGTAAATTTTTAAAGGCTGATACTCTTGGCACCATCTTTTATATGCACAGTATTTGTGAATCTTGCAGTACTATCTAGTGTACTAATTACTAAGCTACTTGTTCTGAAACAATCCCTTTCAAACTTAACTCCGTCAAATAATAATCCATCAGTTATTCCACTTCCAGCGAAAACAACATTTTCTCCCGATGCCAATTCGTTAGCTTCATAAATTTTATCTATATCGGTTATTCCCATTTCATTAAGACGTTTTATATTGCCTTCTTTTGTATAGTCTGCCCATTCAGAAGTTTGAGCAATTGCTGGATCATAAACTAGTTGACCTTGAAAGTGTCCACCTAGAGCTCTCATTGCAGCAGCTGAAATAACTCCTTCTGGAGCAGCACCAATACCCATCAAGCAATGTGTTCCAGTCCCTGCGAAACCACATGCAATCGCAGCTTGAACATCACCATCAGAAATCGGTTGTACTTTTGCACCACATCCTCGAATCTCTTTAATTAAATCTTTATGCCTAGTTCTATCCATTACAACAACTGTAAGTTCATCAATAGAAAGATCCAAGCAATCACTAAGAATTTTCAAGTTTTCAGTAGCCGAATTTCTAATATCCACTTTCCCTTTAGCAGCAGGAGGAGCTGCTAATTTGTTCATATAAAAATCAGGCGCATTAAAAAGACCTCCGGTATCTGAAGCTGCCAACACTGCCATTGAACCTCTTTGATTGTTCGCACAAAGATTTGTTCCTTCACAAGGATCTACCGCAAAGTCAACACCTGGGCCTGTTCCACTCCCTACCTCTTCACCTATGTAAAGCATAGGTGCTTCATCTCTTTCACCTTCTCCAATAACAATTTTCCCTTTCATTTCAATTCTGCCCATTCGCAATCTCATTGCTTCGACAGCTGCAGCATCAGCTTCATCTTTTTGACCAAGTCCTGTTAGTTTTGCTGAGGCAATTGCTGCTTGCTCTACAACTTCGAGAATTTCTTGAATTAAAGTTTGATTCACAGTTAAATTTTTGAGGATTTTCTAAAAGGTTTTGAGTATGTTCTCATAAAAAATATCATTTTTATAAGAATTATTATGCTAATAAGCTTTTTTTAACTCTTTACAGCTGTTACTTTATCAGGCCGTGACTTGAAATTAGGAATAAACAACTAAATATAGTATCTTTATTAAATATTTTAAAAATTAAATGACCGAGTCAAACCAAACAAACTTAGCTGGGGTTCATAGGCCAATTCAAATAATTCCCTCCGTTTTGCCAGCAGATTGGGCAAATATGGGGGCATGTGTGAAAGAGCTTGAGGAAGCAGGGGTAGATAGAATTCAATTTGATGTAATGGATGGCAATTTCGTACCAAATCTTACTTTCGGTCCTGAAATGATTGCTGCATGCAGGAAATATTGCAATGTCCCTTTTGAAACTCAATTAATGGTGAGCCAATACAATTGTGAAATCATGCTTGAATCTTATGTAAACGCTACAAAAGGTGCAAATGGTGAACCAGGAGTAGTAATAGCTCATGCCGAAGCAAATATTCATTTGCATAGAGTTCTTGGAAGAATTAGAGACCTAGGAGGCTCTCCTTCTGTTGCATTAAACCCTCATTCTCCTTTTGAAATGATTAAAAACATTATGGATATGGTTGATCATGTTTTGGTTATGACAGTTAATCCAGGCTTTGGCGGACAAGCTTATATACCAACAATGCTTAATAAAATCAGAGAAATAAGAAACTTTATTATCGAAAAAAACTTAAATGTCGACATTGAAGTTGATGGGGGGATAAAAGCAAATTGGACTATTTCACAATGTGCCGATGCTGGTGCTAATTGTTTTATTGCAGGTAGCGGAATGTTTGCTTATCCGACATTAAAAGAAGGATGTGATGATTTGAGAAAAGTTGCGCAAGAAGCACAAAAAGGGAATGTTCTTTCAGAACCTTAATAAATATTCTGGATAATTAAGAAATCACCCAAATATCCATCCATAACTATGCAAACCTATTCCTAAAAAATTAACTCCTAAATAACATACTAAAACAACTAAAAAGCCTGTAGATGCTAATAATGCTGGTTTGCGTCCTTGCCAACCCTTGCTTATTCTCATGTGCAGATAAGCGGCATAAAACAACCATGAGATAAATGCCCATGTTTCTTTTGGATCCCAACTCCACCATGTGCCCCAGGCCTCATTAGCCCAAACTGCGCCGGAAATCAATCCCAGAGTCAAAAGAACAAAACCTATCAATATAGAGCGATAACTTAATGTATCTAATTCTTCTGAATGAGAAAATTCAATAGGTTCAACTAAATTATTTACGGAATAGCTATTTGAAAGTTTAAATCCCCCTATACCTGTAGAACTACTTCTGATTTGAAGTGGCTTATTTTTATTGATAAACAAAACGGACATTGAAAGTAAAGAACCTATTATTAAAGCTGCATAACTAAGCATTACGACGCTAACATGCATTACTAACCAACTAGACCTTAAAGCTGGAACTAAATTGGATGATAATTTCAAATTCTCAGGTAAAACAAAACAAGCAAAAGCCACAGTCAGTAACTCAATAGGTATAGCAATTGAGGAAATTATTGGAGCTTGGTATTCTCTTTCAACCAATAGTTGACCTAATGTGATACCCCAAGTAAGGAAATAAAGAGATTCATACAAATTGCTAATAGGAAAGTGCCCAGAAATTGACCACCTAAAAAGTAATTGTAATGTTATTAATAAGTTCACTAAAATCGTAATAAGTCTTACAGCAGCAGAAGTCTTTTTTTTAAAAACTGCAACCAAAGATATTGGTAAGTTAATTAATAAAAAATAAAAAACGAAAAGACCTAAAACTGAAACCGGTTCATATATTAAATTTTTAAAAAAATTATCTAGTATCATTTCTAGAAATTTCTCAAGTTTTAATATTCAATCACAATCAAATAATAATTAAAATCTTTCTCATATGAGTAAATCTTTAATAATAAAGTTTTAATTTATTTTTAAAAAAGCATTTCAAAGTTTGAAATTATCTCCTAGATAATACTTCTTGACTATTGGATTAACAGCTAATTCACTTGATGAACCGTTAGCTAAAATTTTTCCTTCACTTAATACATATGATTTGTTAGTAATTAGAAGGGTTTCCCTCACATTATGGTCTGTAATGAGAATCCCCACCCCATCACTACTTAATTTTAGAATTAGTTTCTTTAGATCATTAACAGCTAGAGGGTCTATCCCAGCAAAAGGTTCATCTAACAACAAATATTTAGGTCCTTTTCTGCCTACAGTGAGAGCCCTTGCAATTTCACACCGCCTCCTCTCTCCTCCTGAAAGTTGATAACCATAATTATCTACAAAGTTATTCAAATTAAATTCATTAATTAATTGTTCTCTTCTATTTCTTATCGCTGCTCTACTATAAGATGAATTTTGTAAAGCCAAATCTATATTATCCTTAACTGTGAGGTCTCTAAATATACTCGCTTCTTGAGTTAAGTACCCTAACCCAAGTCTTGATCTAATTGGAAGAGGAAGATTGGTTATATTTTTCCCATTCATTAAAATTTCACCTTTATCTGGTTTTATATTCCCAACTGCAAGATTAAAAGTTGTAGTTTTCCCAGCACCATTAGGTCCCATCAAACCTACAACTTCCCCTGGATTAACAGTAATGGAAACATCATTTACAATTAATCTTCCTTTAATTGAAAGGGATACATTATGAATATTTAGGTTCATTTTCCTTAAGATCGATTAGTTTTCTTACTTTCTTGAAAAAAAATTAAATACATAATAATAATTTAATTGAAGATAAAGATATATTCATCAAAGAGGTTTTAAAAAAGGCTTATCGTTCTCGTTTAATAGTTCTCTATGTTGTAACTTCCTTAATAAATCTTCCAAACATCGGCAGAAGGATTCAAGATCAATCCCTAAATCAATCTTGGTTCTAGTTTTTATTCTACCTAAACCCTCTCCAAGCAAAATAGTAGCTCCATTTAAATTACCTTTACTTAAGTGAAACTGAGAAACAGATACTTGTAAAATTCCTTGGATAACTTGTCTTTCGTCACCATCTACGGAATTCCATATTTCTTCAAAAGCATCATGAGCCTCGTACCATTTATGATTATTAAAAAGATTTAAAGCTGTAAAAAGGGAATCTTGAAAACTTTTTGCACTTTCTTCGTTCATTAAAGCAATTACTAATTTTTTTTCTTTTTATTTATTTTTCTCATTCTTATTGAATCCGGTGTTACCTCTAGCATTTCATCTGGACCAATATATTCGAGTGCTCTTTCAAGGGTAATATCCATAGGTGACTGCAAAGTATCAAGTTCTTCTGCCCCTGCAGATCTCATATTAGTCAACTGCTTAGTTTTACATATATTCAACTCAAGATCTTGAGGTCGATTATTCTCACCAATTATCATTCCTTTATAAACTTTAACTCCAGGTTTAATGAAATATACTCCCCTATCTTCAGCATTCTTTAAAGCATAAAATGTGGCTACACCTTCCTCAAAAGCTATAAGAACGCCATTCCTTCTGGTTTCAAAGTCTCCTGTTTTAGGTTTATATTCATAAAACGAATGGCTCATGATACCTTCACCTCTGGTTATCCTTACAAACTCCCCGCGAAATCCAATTAATCCTCTTGATGGTACTAGAAATTCTAATTGAGTTCTGCCATCTGAACTTGTCTGCATGTTTTTCATCTCTGCCTTTCTAGATCCAAGTTTTTCGATACAAGAACCAACAGATACTTCAGGCACATCTAAAACCAAAGTCTCTATAGGCTCACATTCAACATTATCAATTTCTCTGAAAATTACTTGAGGTTGTGAGATTTGAAACTCAAAACCCTCTCTTCTCATAGTTTCAATCAATATCCCGAGATGTAATTCTCCTCTTCCTGAAACTGAGAACCTATCAGGAGAATCAGTTTCTTCTACTCTCAGGGCAACATTTGTTAAAAGTTCCCTCTCCAATCTATTTTTTAATTGTCTACTAGTAACAAATTTCCCTTCCTTACCCGCAAATGGTGAATCATTGACAACAAAAGTCATATTTAACGTAGGTTCATCAACTTTGATTAATGGAAGAGGATGAGGAGAATCGGGACATGCTATGGTCTCACCAATATTGACGTCATCGAAACCAGAAACAGCAACAATATCACCTGCAAATGCTTCATTTATATCGATTCTTTGTAATCCTTCAAATCCTAAAAGCTTACTAACCTTACCTTTAATAGTTTTTCCGTTTTCTTTAATTAAACTAGCCTGTTGGCCATTTTTTATAGTTCCATTGTGGATCTTCCCAATTACTATTCTGCCTAAGAAATCAGAATAGTCCAAAGTAGTTATTTGTAGCTGGAGAGGCTTATTAGAATCTCCTACTGGAGGAGGGACGTGTCTAATAATAGCTTCAAAAAGAGGCATCATATTGTCACTATTAGATTCCATCTCTTCTTTTGCAAAACCAGATAAGCCACTCCCATAAAGATAAGGGAAATCACATTGATCATCATCAGCACCTAACTCCAAAAACAAATCAAGGACCTTATCAATTGCTATTTCTGGTACTACTCGTGGTCTATCAATTTTATTTACAAAGACTATAGGTCTAAGTCCTTTTTCTAAAGCTTTTTTTAAAACAAATCTTGTTTGAGGCATAGGTCCCTCATTTGCATCAACAATAAGCAGACAACCATCAACCATTCCCAAAACCCTTTCAACTTCTCCTCCAAAATCTGCATGTCCAGGTGTATCTATAATATTAATTCTGGTATCTTTATAGTTAACTGCAGTATTCTTTGAGAGAATTGTTATCCCCCTTTCTCTTTCAAGATCATTTGAATCCATTACACATGTAGGGATAACTTCATTGTCTCTAAATATTCCTGATTGTGATAACAATGCATCTACAAGAGTTGTCTTCCCGTGATCTACGTGAGCAATAATTGCAACATTTCTAATTTCTTTTATCGAAGATGACATTTATAGAATTTATATAAATATTAGATTGACTTTATTAAGGCTAACTCAAAGTATGCTTATTATGAAAATTTTCTCCTTAAGACTTTGAAAAATATAATTTATTGAATAATTAAATTGATCAATTATATTTATAATTTTCTATTTGAGCTTTCAAAAACTTTTAACGCTTCAATTGACCCCTCATATCTCCAATGCCAGGGTTCGTAATCTATATATTTATTATCTTTATTGAACGATAACTTAAAGTGAAACTTAGCTGCATTTTTTATTAACCATCTAAAGGCATCAGTATTTTCGAAGTCGGTTTCAAAGTCTGTCTCTCTTTTAGTAGCATCACCAATATCGATTGCGAAACCTGTACTATGTTCGGAATACCCTGGAGGGGCTGAAACTCTTGCTCTTTCTGCCGCTTCTTGATTTCTAATAGATTTTAAAGAATAAAAGATATCGTTTTGCAAATTTATTGATCTATAACCACTCAAGAAGACTAAATATATCCCATCCTTTTTGGCTTCATCTCTCATCTTTAGTAGAGAATCGCGCATATCCATATGAACTTCAATATTAGGCTCAATTAAAACTAGTTTATCCTTAGAAATTTCCGAATAGGGTAAATGACCTAAAATTCTATGGTCGTGATTTATCTGAGCATGAAAATTAAGATTATCAAGAGAACCTATTTCTATATTTTTAATTAATCGCAATGTAGCGACAGAAAAAATAAGAAAAAGAAATGGAGAAAATATTAATAGTTTTTTTAATAATATTGAATTTGGATTATTTAGGTAAGTTCTTTTGGCAAGTGGTATATCAAATTGATCGATATCTTTATTTAGTTCCAATATTTAGAAGTGAATTTGGAAAAGATATTTCGATATTAACTATTATTTTAAGAAATGCACTTTTATAAGCAAAAAAGATGTAGTTTTTATATACAGTATAATTTTTTTTCATATGTTGAGGGTAGCTGTTATTGGGGGAGGTCCAAGCGGTTCATGTGCGGCAGAAATACTCGCTAAAGCTGGAATAAAAACTTGGCTCTTCGAGAGAAAATTAGATAATGCGAAACCATGTGGAGGAGCAATTCCACTTTGCATGGTAGAAGAATTTGATTTACCTGAGTCAATTATTGATAGAAAAGTAAGGCATATGAGAATGATATCTCCATCAAATAGAGAAGTAGATATAAGTTTAGATAGAGTTTATGGGAAAAGTGATAATGAGTTTATTGGGATGTGTAGAAGAGAAGTTATGGATGCCTTTATGCGCAACAGAGCATCAGATCTTGGTGCTACATTAATAAATGGATTAGTTACTTCTATTGATACTGGCGATAATAATCAAGGGCCATATAAGCTTTCCTACTCAGATTTTACGAATGGAGATAAAAAAGGGGAACTAAAAGAGCTTACTGTTGACCTTTTGATCGGAGCTGATGGAGCTAATAGCAGAGTCGCAAAAGCGATGGATGCAGGTGATTACAAAGTTGCTATAGCATTTCAGGAAAGAATTAAATTGCCTAAAGAAGAAATGAGTTACTACGAAGATCTTGCTGAAATGTATGTTGGAACTGATGTTTCTCCTGATTTTTATGGGTGGGTATTTCCTAAGTATGATCATGTTGCTGTGGGCACAGGAACCATGCAAAAGAATCAGTCATTAATTAAAGGACTTCAAGAGGGTGTAAGAAATAGGGCAAAGAAAAGACTTGTTAATGGTGAAGTAATAAAGGTTGAAGCTCACCCTATTCCAGAGCATCCAAGGCCAAGAAGGGTAGTTGGGAGAATGGCATTGGTTGGTGATGCAGCTGGATATGTCACAAAAAGTTCTGGAGAGGGTATTTATTTTGCTGCAAAAAGCGGAAGAATGTGTGCTGAAGAAATTGTTGAAGCATCAAAAAATGGTCAAGTAATTCCATCAGAAAAAGATTTAAAAAACTATCTAAAAAAATGGGATAAAAAATATGGCACAACTTATAAGGTGCTAGAAATCCTTCAAAATATTTTCTACAGAAATGATTCTGCTAGAGAAGCCTTTGTTGAGATGTGTGATGACATGGATGTTCAAAGACTGACTTTTGATAGTTACTTATACAAAAGAGTTGTCTCTATGAAACCATTACAGCAACTTAAAATTACGATGCTTACACTTGGTTCGATTTTAAGAGGGAAAGCCCTAGCGCCTCTAAAATATAAACCCGTTGATAGTGCTGTTAGGGAAAATAAAGAGGTAGAAAAAATGCTAGAAAATTATTCAATAAAGGGGGGAATTAAAGTTAAGAGTTCAAAAGTGTAAAGTCGGCAATTTTTAGAGAATAATTTCTAATTAAGCTCAACAAATTGAGTCTATTATTTCTTATTTTTAAATCCTCTGACATTATTAGGACTCCCTTTTCATTATCAAATAAATCCTCGATAGTGTTTACATTAATCTCAAACAAATTTAGAAGTTCCAAATAATTGCAATAACCTTCTGAAAATAGTTTTTCTAATTCTCCAATAAATTCAAAAACTTTAAATTCACAATCTTTTTCAAAAAGTTTTGTGTTTACATAATCTCTTGTTGAGAGAACGTCTCTTGAAATATCACTTTTATTTGCTAATTTGCTTACCCTGGTAATCACCTTCTGGATTTCAACAAAATTATCTTTTTCGTTAAAATTGATAATAGAATTAATTCTATTTTTAAGATCAACAATATTCAATACTCTTTTTTGAGATAATTCATCAGAAGAACTAACGGCCTTTATTAATTCTTTACTTAGTGATATTTCCTCTAGATGACTAACAATTCTTTGAACTAAAAATTCATTTAAATCATTAAATACTGTTTCCCTTGAGAAGTTTAAATTCGGAAATACGATTTTCCAAAAATCAATAAGTTCGTTGAATAATTTATCTAAAGGTAAATCAAGTTCATAATCCCAAATTATTTTAATCACTCCATTCAAATTTCTTCTTAAAGCATAAGGATCAGATGATCCACTAGGACGTTTACCAGAAATAAATATACTTATTAAAGTTTCGACCTTATCTGCTATGGAAACTATTGCACCATATTTTGTGGAGGGTAAAGCATCTTTATAAAAAGAAGGTAAATAATGTTCAGCAACAGCCAAGCAAACATCCTTACTAAATCCCTCATATTTAAGATATTTACCACCCATTATTCCCTGCAGCTCAGGGAATTCGAAAACAATTTCGCTACATAAGTCGTTTTTACAGTATTTAGCAGCTTCTATTATTTTTTTTTCTTCTAAAGACTTATCATTTAAAAATTTAAGAATTTTTTTAGTAACTTCCTCTATTCTTTCTACCCTCTGAAATATATTTCCAAGTCCTTTTAAATATGAAACAGATTTAAGCTTTTCATTTCTTTCGATTGAAGCAACTTTTTTGTCACTTTCCACGAAAAACTTTGCATCTGAAAACCTTGCCCTTAATACTTTCTCATTACCTTTGGCAATATTATTATTTGATTCTTCAAGACCATTTGAAATAACGCAGAAAGTTGTACTAATATTTTTTTCAGAGCTTAAATCTAGTTTAGAAAAACTTTCGTTTTTAAATAAAAGAGGAACGTATCTCTGATGAATTTTCATGACTGTTGAGAGAACTTCAACTGGAAGATCAAGAAATTCATTACTAAATTTGCCAATAATTAAGTCTGGCCATTCAACTAAATCAGTTAGTTCATTTAGTAATCCTTCTGAAAGGTCAGGTTTCAGATTTAAAGATTTAGATGCCTGATTTATTAAACTTTCAATTTTTTCTTTTCTTTCTTTTCGAATAGCTATTACTCTATTTCGTTTCAATAATTCAAAAAAATTATCAGGATTCTGAACTTCTAAAACTTCATTGATTAACCTATGACTTCTTGTTATATTACTTATTTTGATTTTTGGATCACATTCATCAAATTCAAAATCAAGAATTTCATCATTATAAATAGATGCAATCCACCTAATAGGTCTTGAAAATTTTATGTTCCCAAACCCCCATTTCATAAATCGAGGACCTTGAAGACTCTTTATTAGTTTTGGGATAATCGAAGACAAAGAAATTTTTGTTGATAGTCCTTTCTCAATTTTCTTTCCAAATACAAAATCACCTTTTTCCGTGTTTTTTATTTCTAGCTCACCTACATCTATATCTAAGCTATTAGCAAATCCTAAAGCAGCATTAGTAGGACATCCATTTAAATAAGCTAAATTTGCTTTTGGCCCTTTTCTTTCTATTATCTTATCTTCTGCATAATCAACTAAACCTTCGAGAAGTAGAACTATCCTCCTTGGTGTGGAGGTAACAACTATTTGTTCGAATTTGATTAACTTTTTATCCAATTCAAATTCTATTAGAGATTTAAATTGCTCTAGAACAGAATGAGAAAATTTTGCGGGCAACTCTTCTGTTCCTATCTCAAGTAAATATTTAGACAAGAAAAAAATATGACTTCACTTACTATAATTTACTACCAGTTAAATAAGCTTTTCGCTAATGTATAAAAAGAGATATGTTTTCGTCCTTTGATCAAGGTTGAGAAAGTAAAAAAGAAAAAAGATTCTGCAAAGGAAGAGACTGTTTGTTTAGCAAATGGACTAGAAGTCTCTAAATTTGAAAATTTTAAAAAAAGTAGCCAATTTCTTAAGGAACCACTTGCTACAGAATTAGTCAATGAAAGTGATCATTTTACTAATGATGCAGTTCAGTTATTAAAATTTCATGGTAGTTATCAACAAGATAACAGGGAAAATAGAAGGCCGGGCAAAAGTAAAGATTGGCAAATGATGCTTAGGTTAAGAAATCCGGGCGGTGAAGTCCCCGGGAAATTATTTTTAGCATTAGATGAATTATCTGACAAACTAGGTAATGGAACACTTAGGGCCACTACAAGACAAGCCTTTCAAATGCATGGAATCAGAAAGGAGAACCTAAAGGAAGTGATTCAAACTATAGTAAATTCAATGGGCTCCACATTAGCTGCATGTGGAGACATTAATAGAAATGTTATGGCCCCTGCGGCTCCATTTGATTCGCCAGACTATAATATTGCAAGAGCATTGGCAAAAAAAGTTGCAGATCTTCTCACCCCAATGGCTGGCCAAGGCACTTTTTTAGAGCTTTGGGCTGATGGAGATTTAGAATACACCATAAAGCCTGATCTAGATATTGAAGCAATTAGGAAGCTCCAATTCAAAGATAATGTTTTTAGTGGAATAAAAGATGAGCCTCTTTATGGTTCAACTTATTTACCGAGAAAATTCAAATGTGCCGTGACAGTTCCTGGGGACAATTCTGTTGATCTTCTTACCAATGACATAGGAATAGTTGCCTTTACTTCTGAAGATGGAAACTTAGAAGGATGCAACTTCTATGTTGGAGGTGGTATGGGTCGCACACATAATAATGAGGAGACCTTTGCCAGAATTGCAGATTCACTTGGATATGTTGAAGAACCTGATGTTTATGAATTAATACAAGGCATTGTGGCTATTCAAAGAGATTATGGTGATAGAAAATCAAGAAAAAATTCGAGAATGAAATATCTTCTTCATAGAAAAGGTATTAAATGGTTCAAAAAGATACTTTCTGATAAGTATTTCAAAAAAGAAATTAAAAAAATTAGAAAAGAACCTGATAAGGTTCTTATTGATTACCTAGGTTGGCATAAACAAAATAAAACCTCCCATTTCGTAGGTTTACCATTATTATCAGGAAGATTATCTGGAGAGAAGAAGAATACCATCACAAGTATTGTTAAAAAATATAATTTAGATTTAAGACTCACACCTAATCAAGATATTTTACTTTGTAATATCCCCAATAAAAACAAAGGTGAAATTCAAAAATCTCTATCAAAAATTGGATACGAAAATTTAGAAAATATTAATGAAATACAAAGACACGCTTTAGCTTGTCCGGCTTTACCACTTTGTGGTCTTGCAATGACTGAAGCTGAAAGAATATTACCTGATGTACTAAAAAGAATTGAAAATTTACTATTAGATCTAAAAATACAAAAGACAATATTATTCAGAATGACAGGATGTCCGAATGGATGTACCAGGCCTTATATGGCCGAATTAGCACTTGTTGGAAGTGGGCAAAACAAATACCAATTATGGTTAGGGGGAAGTAAAAATCTACAAAGGCTTGCAAAACCTTTTTTACAAAGAATGGAACTTAACGATTTAGAAAAAACTCTTCAACCATTATTTGATGATTGGAAGAGTAATTTGGATTTGGATTTCGGAGACTTTATAAATACTCAAGATGAAAATTATATATTAAATTTACTAAATGAAAATCAATAGAATTTAAATTTTTCCATAGAGGGCATTTGCTTTTTTATTTTTCCAAGCCCACAATTGATCACCATAACTAAAATGCCACCATTCATTAGGATGTTGAGCAAATCCGAATTTAGTCATAATTTCCCTTAATAAATTTCTTCTACTATTCCAAATAATTGCTCCTTCATTCTTCATGTTTGCATAAAAATAAGGATTTGAGGTCTCGTCCATTTGATCAACCATGCTTCCCATTTCAACAAGATTTCCGTCTTTATCTGATAAACAAACATCCAAAGCGCCCCCAGTTGAATGAGGGGGAGGGCACCTAGTGTCATGAGAAGGATATGCCCAAAATTTTTCAACATTTTTTAAAAGGGATGGGTAAGATTTTATATTTTCAAAAGAAATATCAATTTCAGATTTTTCACACTCTAATAAAAATGCTCTTTTAAACATAAATTCCTGGACTTCTAAAGGTCGCCAACTGTCATAAATTAAAAGGTTAA
>QCCW01000023.1 GCA_003281125.1 Prochlorococcus sp. AG-347-N23
TGAATGATATTTTCTTTTAATAAACTTGCTTTTGAAGATGGACTCCCAAAAATTCCCAGATTAAAAAAATCATATATTCCTTTTGACTTTAGTATTTCTCTTAATTCTATTTGATCAGAACCAGAAATCATAATCCAATCCAATGAATTATTTTGTTCTCTGAGTTTTATAATAAATGGAGATAAATCAGCTTTTAATATTCGGGATTCAAGCAGTGATTGATATTTAGAACTTAATTCTTTATGCAATAATGTTTTATCTTTTACAGGAATTTTATATTTCGGCAAGATATTATCTATCAAATAATCGTATTTTTTAAATCTTGATAAACCTCCTTGCTTTTTATGAAAATTCATAAAATCTTTGGCTAATTTATCTCCTAACTCTTTAACTGATAAATAAAAACACTCTGCTTTTATGAAATTTGAATTTAGGACAACTCCATCACAATCGAAAATAAGTGTTTGGTAATTTTCTAGGTTAAAATCCAAAATACTTTATAGCTCGTTTATTGTTTAGGATTGAATAAATGATTTTAAAAAAAATAAGAATCTAAATGATTTATTTAAATGAGAATATATCATCATTAGCATCTGAGGAATTTGAAATAGAAGGGCATTTAAATCCTCCGGAGTGAATTAGTTGATATGTAAGTAAAAGAGTAAATACTTCTGAACTATGGTATTCATCAACTTCTAGGTTGCAGAATTTAAAATTAATATTTTTTTTTGTTTTTATATCACTTGCGGTTATTAAAAAAGAATTAGCTCCTATATATGAAGCATAATTTAAAGCGGAAACAACATTCTCTGATTTACCTGAACTACTGATACCTATGAAAAGAGATTTTTTCATTATTTCATCAGTAAGCCCTCTTGAAGTTATTTCAACCCATTTTTCTAGCCACTTATCATGACCTTTATCATTAATCAATGAACTTGCAAGTATTCCACTACCTGGGCACAATCCAAGTTTATTTGTAAGCCTGCTTGTATCAATAGCAGCATGATCGGCTACTGCAAGATTACCTCCATTTCCGAAAAACGAAATTCTTGAGCAATTTCTGTAAGTTTCCTCTAACTCGATCCAGCTAGTTTGTTTTAAAGTTTCTTCAAACTTAAGGTTTAAGTTAGGGATGATTAATTTTTCTTTTTCTATTGAATTTTGTCTCATTATATTAACTATTAGACTTCCATTATAGCTTTTGATAATCAATATGAAAGAAGAAAAAGTATTTATCTAATTCAGAAAATTATTTTTGATACATTTATCATCTTAATAGATAAGAAATTTTATTAATTTAAAAATATCTAATATGGATAATTTTTAAATATTGTAATCTTGATTATCTAATAATCATACATCTACCTGAAAATAAATTTTTAACGTAAAGTTAAGCTAATATTGGTTTAATTATTTATTATTTAATTTGATAGATTTTGCTCCGCATCTCAAAAAAATTGTTAGACAAAAAGAAAAAGAACTTGATGAAGATATCATTAGAATGCATAAAAGAGAAAGAGTTTTCCCTTTTAGTAATAATCTAGAATCCAGTGAATTTTCTATTAATCAAATTAAGTTTAATTATCCAGCGCTTGATGCATCATATTTCAATATTGCTAAATATTATCAAGTAAAACCTAATGAACTGATTCTTACTGCAGGTTGCGATATTGCATTACGCACTATTTATGAGGCATTAGAGAGTATTTCATGTTTGCATCTACCAAATAGTTGTTATGCAATGAATTTTGTATATAAACGTATTTATCATCCCAATACTTCCATAAATGATTATGAATTTGATGAAAGAGGTGAAGTTAATTTAGATAAATTGATTTTACAAATTTCTCAGAATACTGGTTTGCAGATGTTGGTTATAGAATCCCCAAGTGGATTTACAGGTCAAGGTCTAAAAGAAACTGAATTTAAAAAAGCTCTTAGATTATTGTGAAAGTCATAATATTATATTGATTGTTGATGAAACATATTTGGAAACCAGAAACTATAAATGGACTGCAAAAAAATATTTAAGTTGTAATAATCTTATTATTGTTAGCAGTTTTTCAAAAGCGCATGGTATCGCAGGATTAAGAGCTGGATTGATAGTAAGCAATAGTAAAAACATCAAAATTTTAAACTCTTTGCTACCTATGCATGAGATTACTTCTTTTACAAATTATTTACTTAACAAAGTAATTAATGATGAAAGTTTAAATTTGTTTAGAGATCAAATTAATGAGGATGAGAATTTATTATTTGAAATACTCAATGAAAAAAAAGGTTTTAAAATTTTAAGAACAAATACCAACTTTGTACTTTTTAAAAATCAAGATTTTAATTGTAAGTATATTCATGATTTTCTGCTTGATAATCGAATTAAGGTAAAAATACATAAGACTGTCCCATTTTTCGGAGAATGGTGTTCGGCTTCCTTAGGAAATAAGACAAATACTTATAATTTAATTAAAGTTCTTAGTAGTATTAACTAAAATTTATCTAAAATGAAAGCAATATCAATTTGTATTGGCAGAAAAGGTAGTAAAGGAATACCTGGCAAGAATAAAATGATTATTAAGGGAAATCCCTTATGTTTTTATCCAATGGAAGCTGCAAATAAGTCAAAATATGTAACACATAGTTTTTTGAATACAGATGATGCTGAATTAAAAGAGGTTGGTCTTCAATTAAGCCATATAATGTTAGAAAGGTCTCCTAAATTGGCGAATAGTTCAGCATTAGGAGAAGAAGTTTTTGAAAATTCTTACGAACAGATTTTATCTTTATATCCATACCTTTCAGATCATTTAGTTGTTCTTTTGCTATGTAATGCACCTACTGTTACTTCAAATTTGATAGATGAAGCAATAGATTTACTTAGTAGAGATCCTAATGCGGATTCCGTCGTCTCTGTCTCTAGGTTTAATATGTATTCTCCTTTAAGAGCTAGGAAACTAGATGATAATCAAGAATATTTGTTGCCATTCGTTCCCTTTGAAACTTTCGGGGATCCTAAAAACTTTAGTTGTGATAGAGATTCACAAGGTGATGTATTGTTTGCAAATATGTCCTTATCTGTAGTAAGACCTAAATGTTTATTAAATATGTCAGAAGGATTACTACCACAAAAATGGATGGGGCAAAATATAAAACCTATTTTTCAGGAGTTTGGTTGCGATATTGATCATTCTTGGCAAATTCCCTTAATAAAGAACTGGATTGAAAATAATTAAGATGATTTAAAATATGATTGCATTCCCAATTTAATTAAGTAATGATTGATTAATTTTAATAAAAATGAAATTTAATAATTTATAAATTAATATATTAATTTAATAAATACTTAATATGAAAATTGGCTTTATAGGTGGGGGAAGAGTAGTATCTTGGCAATTAGATAGAATCACTAAGAATCCTAAATTAGAATTCTGTGGTATCTATGATATCGACTCTAATGTTAGAAAACATTATAAAGATAGGGGGCTTAGAGTATATGAAAATTTATTAAGCTTAGTACAAAGTGATGTAGATGTTATTTCAATTTGTACACCCTCTGATACCCATATGGAGGTTTTTGAGGAAGTAACAAAAATATGTAATGAAGGACAAATTATTACCATTGAAAAACCAACTTTTCTAAAAGTTGATGATTTTAAAATTGCTAAAGAAATTATTAAAAGTAAAAGTTTAAATGTATTCCCCGTTTTTCAAAATAGATATAATAAAGCAGTTGATTTTACAAAAAAATTAATTTCTAGAAAGGATCAAGGTGAGTTATTACATGCAAAAATTAACTTATCTTGGTGTAGGCCTCAGAGATATTATGATCAAGCAGATTGGAGAGGTATGTGGGAGTCTGACGGAGGTTCCCTTACTAATCAAGGTATACATTTTATAGATCTTGCAAGATATCTATGTGGAGATATTGAAAATGCATCATTTCGAATGGATAGAGCAGATGTGTCAATTGAATGCGAGAATGTTGCGGTTGGTTCTTTAAGAACTATGGAGGGAAGACTTATCTCAATTGATATTAATACAGTTTCTAGACCTGAGGATCATAATGCTGAAGTTACTATATATTCTTCAAAAGGTTTTATTTCATTAGGAGGTATTGCTGCCAATAAAGTAATTGAATGCACAACAGATTATTCTTCTGACTTAGACGAGGAATTTGAGAATGCATATGGTTATGGTCATGAAAAAATGTTTTTAGAAATAGAAAAGTTTTTATTGACGGGAGATAAAAAAGGTATTCTTTCAACAATTGATGATGCTGAATTAACTACTAAAGTATTACATGCAGCTTATACATCGGCTGCAAATAATGCAATGATTACTACCACTTTGGGACCCTTTAATGAGATTCTTGGTTTTACTCCGAAGTTTGTTAATTTTAATTAGGCAAAATTAAAATTTATCAGACATAATCGAATTTATTCCTCAAAAAATATGAAAGAATTAACACAAAGAAGAAATCTAGATTTTAAACACATAATAAACAAAATAAAATCTGATGGAATGGCTGAAATAGATAATTTCCTTGATGAAGATAGTGTTGAAAAACTTCAAAAATATATTTTTGAAGAGATTAATAATCAACCTAAAGGATATATGGGGTGCGTCGGAAAAAAGAATCTAAAAGGCTCCCCATTAGAAAATATTGATTCTGAATATGGCATAAATTCAATACTTGAAAGTCTTCTTCCTCAAATATCAGGAAATAAAATCAAAGATAAAAAACTATATCAAGTATTAAGAGTTTTATTTGGCGAAAATCAAGGATTAAAAAAAGCCTACAAATTTCATTATGATGCATATGCACTAACTGCTTTATTACCAATACTCATACCTGAGCGAGAAGATGGTATGAACGGTGATTTTTTATATTCAATGCAGAGAAGAAAATTACATCAAAATTTTTTGAGAAATGTTATTGAGAAATTTATTATCCAAAATTCAATATCACAATTTTTTTTAAGTAAAAGTTTTATAAGGAAAAAACTGAATTTGAAGGTCTGCAGGCTTAAACCAGGGAAATTATATATTTTTAGTGGTTTTCAGACTATCCACGGTAATTCACCATGTAGTCCAAATTCTCCAAGAGCTACAGTTTTATTTCATTATGCTGATCCATTTAGTCAAAATATGTGTTTTAAATTAGTTGAAAGATTGAATATTTTGAGGGTTGATTTAAAAAGAAAAATTGGTAAGTAAAAAAACGTATTTAATTTTGTAAGTTACAAATAATTATGTTGTCCAATTTTTGTTATCTTCTTTAGAAAAATTAGCTTTTAGAGTAAAATTAAAAAAAAATTTTTAATGAAAGGAATATTTAATACAAGCTTGAATGAAAAGATAAAAAAAAAGAAGAACCTTTTTTTGTTTTTAAGTATAACTGGTTATTCTTTAACTTTAATTGGTGCAACATCAATTCAAGTCAGAAACGGAATAATCGGTGATGTTTTAAAACCTATAATTAAAAAAAATATTTCAATTCCATCTTCATACTTCAAAAGTCTTTTTGTTGATGTAAAGCCCCTGATTTTAGATATAAAACATGAAAATATACTAAAAATTTCAGAAACAAGAAAAAAGGCAGTAAAAATTGGTGAATTATTCCCAACTGATGATGATTGGATAAAAACTAAAGTTGCTTTAGGTAATAAAAATTATGAGGCAGATATAAGGCTTAAAGGTCAATATATTGATCATTGGAGGGATGATGGAAAATGGTCTTATAAAATTAAAGTCAAAGGTCGTAATGCAATATTAGGTATGAAACGCTTTGCCATACAACATCCAAGAACTAGAAATTATATGAATGAATGGTATTTTCATAAAATGAGTAAAAATGCTGGTTTAATAGCACCAAGATATATTTTTAATCCTTTAGTAATTAATGGTGAAAAATATCCAGTATATGCCTTAGAAGAAAATTTTGATACTAAATTGATAGAAAACAATGATAGGAGAGAAGGACCTATTTTTAGGATTAGGTCTCGAGGAAATCCCTTCAATAAAAGGATTACAGGTGTATTTTTTTATCAAAAAAATAAACTAAATAGTACTGAAATTGGTAAGCTTTCATCACGAAGAGCAGAAAGATTGATACAAGGATTTTTTAATGAGGAACTAGATGCCGAAGAAGTGTTTGATCTGAAATTGATGGCAAGGGCGACTGTAGTTTGCGATTTATTTGGACATCATGCTTTAGAACCAAGAAATATAAGGTATTATCTAAACCCTATAACAGGACTTGTTGAACCGATACTTTTTGATAATGCAAATTTGATAAGAGATTTTTGGGATTTAAGTAAATCAACCTTATTTGGAGAAAGGTATAGTCAAAGAGGTGATAAAAAATATGTAATTCCAATCTCTGAAATTAATAATGCAAAGATACACTCTATGCTTTTTTCTAATAAAAAATTCAGCAAGGCTTATGGCCAAGCACTTCAAGAAATGTCTAGTTTAGAGTGGCTTGATAATTTTTTTTCATCTATAGATAATGAAGCAAATAGGAACTTATCAATTCTACATAGAAGCTATCCCTGGTATGAATTCGATTATATTGAGGATATTTATAGAAATGCAGCGCATATAAGATTTTTGATTAATCCTAATGATGCTTTAATTGCTTATTTGGAAGAATTTGATGATCCCAATAAATCTACAAAAATAACTGTCAAAAATAATCATTCTTTACCATTAGAAATCATTAGAGTTGAAACTCAAGAAGGTGAAGAAGTATTAAATTTGGAGGCAAATCCTAAATTTATCTCAAATAGATCTATTTCATGCACAGAAGATAAATGTCAAAAAGAAAAATTGAATACGCATAATTATGAGGAGATTTATCTTCCTAAAAAAAACAAAATCAATAAAAAACTTAGATTTATCTCTAGGGTTGTTGGGACATCAAATTATATTTCTGATCCTATTTTTAGAAAATATGAATTGGAGGGAAAACTTCCAAATTTAAAAGACTTAAATTTTTTAAAAATAAATGAAGTAAATAAATCTATAACAATGAAAGGGGGTAATTGGACTATTAAAGATAATCTTTTAATTCCTAAAGGTTATGTATTTAATATTAATTCTGGGACATTAATAGATCTAACTAATTCAGCTTCAATAATTAGCTATTCCCCAATTAATTTTATAGGAATAGTTGATAATCCTATCATTATCAAGTCCAGTGATTCTTCAGGTCAAGGATTAACTGTATTGAATGCTCCTTATAAATCTATTCTAAAAAATGTAATTTTTAGAGACCAGAGTGAAAGAAAAAAAGCTGGAATTACATATACGGGAAGTGTTAATTTTTATGAGTCAGATGTAGAAATATCTAATGTCATTTTTAGAGATAATTCTTCTGAAGATTCTTTAAATATTATTAGATCAAATTTTAAGATTGATAGATCCACTTTTTATAATACTTTTTCTGATGCTTTAGACGTTGATTTTGGTAAAGGAGAGATATTAAATAGTCAATTTTACAACATAGGTAATGATGGAATCGATGTTTCTAAAAGTGAAGTTAGGATCAGAAATATTAAAATGAATAATGTTGGAGATAAAGGAGTTAGTGCAGGTGAAAATAGTCAGGTTGATTTAAAGTCACTTCAAGTAAATAATGCAATGATTGGAATTTCTATGAAAGATAATTCTTATTTCAAAGGAGATAAAGTTCAGTTGAATTTAAATAATATTGGAGTAGCAAGCTATCAAAAAAAACCAGAATTCGGTCCCGCAGAAGCAGAATTAACAAATATCTCTATTGAAAATTCTAAAAAATCTTACTTAATAGAAAAGCGATCTAAGTTTACTTTAGATAATAAATTAGTAAATCCAAACGCTGAAAATGTCTATGAAAAGATCTATGGATTGAATTAATTATTTTATATTAAATTAATTAAATATTGATTTAATTGCATAACAATATTTAGAGGATCTACTTAAATCAAAATTAAATTCTTGGCAAAGTAAATCTATAAAATCAAAATTTGAATCTATTGATTCTTGATATTTAAGTTCTAAAACATCCTTAAAATGTTTTCTTTCAATTCCTATATCAATGCGCTTATGAGTAAATTTTGAAGAAAAGAATTTGATTTCATAATCAATTGTTATCCTTAAATTTTGATCTCTTGACAGAAAATATTTGCGTAAATAACTAACTAGAACATTAGGTTTGAATATCGTATTGATTGAAGATGGCAATTTAATTTCCTTAAAAAGTGTTTCACTACCCGCAACATAAAGTGGGAATAAAGTACCAATTTCATTCGGATTATTTGTTTGATAAATTTTCCAATTTAAATTATCATTTTTTAGTTTGTACTCTAACTTGAAACCATCCTTACCAGAATCGTAATATCTTACCCTTGTTTTTGTCCTGTCTTTTAAACCATTCTCTGAGTTTTGATAATTACTAAAATCATAATCATCATAATAAACACTATTAACTTCTCTTTCTTTGAATATCTCTTTAAACCCTTTGCTTAACAAGAAAGTTGATATTATTTTGCTATGACCGAAAGGAACTTCAAATTTTCTTTCATAGCGCATTATAACTTTTAATATTATTCATTTAGGTTTTATTTTACAACATAAAGTTTTATCTTTTAAATTACATTAAAGCAAATACCTATGAAAAATTTTCAAATCATAATTTTTTAGTTTGAAGGGGAATTATAAAAACTAAACCTTGATCCAGGAAATTTCTCGAACAAATCATTTTTTATAACCGAAAGAGAACTTGGGTTTAAAACTTTAACTTTTATTGCTAACGATATTGGCTCTTTATCTTCTTGATCTATTGAGATTATGGAATAGTAAGAAGTTGTTTTTTTTAGTAATTTATAAAGTTCATCTAATGAAGATCCGAAAGGAAGAGTAAAAGCAATAGTATCTATATCATCTACTTCAATAGAAAAACCTTTCGATTTCGCATATTTTGTTGATCTATAAGCGAATAAAAAGCCAATTGTTCCAAAAATTAAGAGAAATAAACCAAATATATATTGTGAGGCCCCAACTGAAATGCCTATGCAAATTGAAAATAATAAGAATGCTAGATTGAAGGGTTCTTTTACTGCAGTTCTAAATCGAATTACAGATAAAGCACCAACTAATCCAAGTGATAAAGCAAGTGATGATTTAACAACTGCTACTAAAGATGCAACACTAATAGTTATTATTAATAAAGTATTGCCAAATGAAATTTTGGAAGAAAATGTTGTAGATAATTTCCAATATATGTATCTTACATATAATCCTCCAATGAGAGATATAACTAAGATGGTTAATGTTTCATAAAAAGATAATTGAGTTGATACAGAATACAGTCCTTCATTTAATAAATTTTGTGAGTTTCCCATTCAAAAAACAACCTTTAAAATAATCCTAAAGCAAAGGATATTGAATATTATGTAAATCTATCTTTATGTTATATAGAATTTTAAGTATTACTTAAATTTATTAAAGTTTCATTGTTTTTGTTAATAAATTTATAAGTAGTGTTGATCAAATTCCAAATATGTTTTTTTGTGAAATTGAAATTCCAAAATTTTTTATAAGTACAAAACTTTATCTTATTTATTGTTTTAAATAAAAGATTTTTTAAGATTTTCTTTTATTATTAATTTTATTATTTTTTTTATCAATAGTATTTTATCTTCTTAACTTTATACTTTTTTCTAAATTAAAAAGAACTTTCTCCTTTAATTGTATTGTTCGTATTACTAATCCAAAATACCATTCCAAGACAAATCAAAACTGAATCAAATGGGAATAAATATCTTGGAACAGCAATTAACATACTTGAAAATACTACATACAAAAAACTAGTTAAAATTAAAAATCTTAACTTTTTCTGATTAGATCTAGATTTATTAAAAATAGTTTCTAGAGTTAACTTCATAGATACAAGAAAACCTGGCATGATTAAAAAGAAATAATAAGATGTTCTTAATATTTTTGAAATCCATTGCGCGTTGTTTAACCTGAGTTGATAAAGCCCTTCAAAATTATATCCAAGTAAAGAGTTTATCCTAGCAAAATATAATTGAAAAATATAATTGATTCCTTCTAATGAACTCATAATCTTAGTTATGCTAAATAAATTTAAATCAGCATTTAATAATTTTTCTTTTAAATTTAAAGTTCTATATAAAAATTCTCTACCATATGTCTCAAATGTTGAAAGACCTTGACCTCCAGGAAATAAAAAATAATTAATAAAATTACCAGGATATTTATTGTGATAAATCAAATAAAATATTATGTAAGATAAGGAAACAATTAATAAAGTAATCTTAATTCCATTTTTTTTTGGGATAATTCCTTTATAATAGTTTATCAAAAATATTGCTAATAATATTCCAAAATTTGGTCTAACCAGAGCAGCAAATATTAAACTTAAAGTTCTAATTATAAAATTATTTGAATAATATATTCCAATTATCAAAAGAAAACCCCATACTCCAATGTTAGTTAGTGCAATTGTGTTCGTAAGCATTACTGGGGATAAAGCACATGCAATTAATGAAAAAAACTTAAATCTTTCATCAAGATTTAAGTCGAATTGATAAATAATTTTTTTTATTAAGTATATGAAGCCTATACCTACCAAATAACCTTCAAGAGCAAAAAGTATCTTAGAACCAAATATATTTAATGGTGATAAAATTAAAATTGGATAAAGAGGACTTGGCTGCCAATCGCCTCGATAATCTATACCTCCATAGGCTTCTAATATATTTTTTGCTAAATCGGAATTCAAATCACCCCAAAAGTTATAAGCATAAGAAAAATAAAAATTAAAGTCTGGGATTAACTCAAATACATTAAATTTTGTCTTGTACCAAATAAAGAAAGTTATTAATGTATAAAGATAAAAAGGTAATTGAGAATATCTTTTGTTCATAATATTTTTTATATTTTCATACATTTAAATCGCCCTTAAATCTATTTGCTTAATCTAATATAAAATAGTGAATTAATTAAGAAATAATTTAAATATTTAAGGTTTTTCTTGTCATCTTCTAAGAACAATCTTGATATCAATAATGTTATTTGGAATAATTTAATTTTATATTATATATAAAGCATTGATTTTTAAAATCATTGAATAAAAAAATTATTAAAAAATGAGAAAGGCACCTTCTTATAAAGAACTTTATATTGAAAATTATGAGGAAAATAACGATGGTGAGAGCCTATCTTCATTTTTTTTTAGATCTAGTCATAAAAAATTAGAATCTATGTTGAATAAAAATTATTATGCCGAGAAAATACTTGAAGTAGGTTCTGGACCAGGAATTCACTATGAATATCTCAAACACAAATATAAGAAATACTATATGACTGATTTAAATGAGAAGATGCTCTTAAAAGCTAAGAAAAAATATAAAAATTCTATTAATAATGAAAAATTAGTTATTGAAAAGCAAAATGCTTCAAATTTAACATATAAGGATGAAAGTTTTGATAGGGTAATTGCTACTCATGTTCTTGAGCATTTAATTTATCCAGTTAAAGTACTTGAAGAATGGGATAGGGTTTTAAAATATGGAGGCATTATTTCATTGATCCTACCTACAGACCCTGGCATTCTTTGGAGATTTGGAAGGTTATTTGGTCCCAGAAAAGCTGCCTTAAAAAAAGGTATCGAATATGATTATTGTCAATCTATAGAACATGTTAATAGTATCTATAATCTTTACAATTTAATTAATTATCATTTCCCTAATAAAAAATCTAAATGGCACCCTTTTGCTTTTAATTTTGCGGATTTAAATCTATTCTACATATGTCACTTAAAAAAAACTTTTTGATAAATGGTGAGGAATTTTAAATTATTAAGAGAAAAATATTTGAATTCAAAGGCTAAAATGGCTCAATTTAGATACTTTCATGAAAAAATGAAATCATATTCGATTCATGAAGATAAAAAAAATAATTTAAAAGAGCTTGAGATAGGTTGTGGAGTTACTCCAATGAAGGATAATTATCCAAATATTATTTCATCAGATATAGAGAAATCACCTTATGCAGATCTGGTAATCGATGCTGTTAATTTGCCTTTTGAGGTAAAATCAATCAGAACAATATATGCGGTAAACTGTTTTCATCATATTTCTGATAAAAGAAAATTTTTAGAAGAATCTTTTAGAGTTTTACAGGATTATGGGAAATTAATAATTCTTGAACCCTCTTTTTCATTATTCTCTTTAATTGTTTATCCCTTTTTATTCAAAAATGAAATTTACAATATTTTTTCTTCAATAAGTCAATTAAAAACTATAGATCCAATGAAAGGGGCTAATCAAGCTGCTTCTTTTATTTGTTTTAAAAAATATCCAAAGATTTTTTTAAAAGGATGCGGATTAAAAATTCAAAAAATTGAACATTGTACAAATTCATTTGCTTATATTTTTAGCGGAGGTATCAATTTCAAAGAACTATTGCCTTTTAAAATTATAAAAAGGATGATGAATATTAAATTTCTTTCTTCATTCTTTTCACTACACTGGATAATTGTTTTAGAAAAGGAATAATTCAAGCTAATTATATAAATTAAAAAATAAACCAATCATATATAAAAAATTTTACTCAATCACTATCTTTTACTTCTAATCTTTTTGATTATTTTTGGCATACTTGCATCTGTAATTGCCATAACTGTAAAGGTATGAGGTAATGACGACAAATAGGCTAGCCTGGAAGGGTCTCCAGAAAAAATCATAGGTAATTTTTTTAATTCACCAATTGATGATGTATTCAGAAATGTCTTACAACCAATCTCTTCTGGTAAGGTAGATGAATAGTGAATATCACCCCCAGGAGCCACTGATTTTCTAAATAAATTAAGTGTATATATAAATTTTGGTAAGGTTTTGTAAATTTTTTGAATTAGAGATGATTTGTAGGACCTTAGAATTTTTTTGTCTGAATGGTTAAATATTGTTGCGTAAATTTCATTATTTATTTTTTTTATTTCAAGACTAACATTTGAGAAATTAGAGGGTATGAATGCTGTAATAAATCCCAGCCTAGAAAGTAACTGAGATATTATATTTATCAAAAAATTATTATTTTTTATAGGGAAAATATTTATTATTTCTTTTAAGAGGAATAAAGAGTTTATAAAGTATCCCGAAGAAAAACTACTATTACCTAAACTTTTATTATTTTTTTCTCTCCAAGAAAGCTCAGGAATTTCTAAATAATCTTTTGATAAGGATTTTATTTTTTTTCTTAAGCTTATAATCGGAATTATAAAAGCATTATTATGATAAAAGTTTAAGTTTATTTTCTTTAGTTTTGTTGCAGAGAAAGCTAAGCATGCTGAGTTAAGTGCTCCAGCACATAGGACTATAGATTTTGTTTGAATATAAAATGTTTTCTTATCATTTTTGCAACAAAGTTCCCAGACATTATCATCTTTTTTATTTATATATAAAACGGTAGTATTATTCTTGTATGCAATATTTTCTGATAATTCGATATAATTTTTTAATGTCACTTTTGAATTCCAAATTAAATTTTGATTGAAAGGATAATTAATATCTTTAACAGCATAATTTTCCTCTAAAAAAAATTCAGCAGGAGCATAAATAAAATTATTATTTTTATTTTTTAATAAATCGCAAGCTAACTTAGAAAAATTAGAAAAGGAGTTTCTTTTTTTTATTGATAATCTATTCCTTATTTGATCATAAGACTTTAAAATTTTTTCATATGAGATTGAGGTTGCTTTTTTAAGCTCTTCAGATGACCATTCAAATGCACCTCCTCCCCATGAATTACTTAAACCTCCACTTCTGAAAGTGTATATGTAGCAGAATTTAAAACACCTTAAGAAAAAAAATGTATTGATTTTCTGAAAATGAACTTTATCAAACCATTTAAATTTATTTAATTTTTGTTTGGGTGATATTTTAATATTCTTCTTTGATCTTTCTATTTTTTCAGCATATTTATTTATATCTCCAGCATCTAAAACTAGACAATTCAAATCGGTTCTAGAAAAATGAAATAATGCTGGCTCAGCGCATGGACCAGTTCCTATTATGACAGTATCAAAAATCTTCATAATTTTCATTTGGCTTGAGATAATTTGTTTTTATTATGGATTGTTGTAATACTAATGATTGAGGTTTTTCAAAAAATGTTGCCCAGTTTTTGAAAACTTTTAAATACCATAATAAACTTGCCAATTTTAAAAAAAATCTTGATATTGAATTAAAAGGGAAAGGTAAGTACCTATTTCTTTCCCTCTCTTCAAATCTAGAAATAAATATAAAAGGAAATTTAGAAACTAAATTTATATTGCATATTCCCGAATAACATCTAATAAGGTTAACTTTCTTATTTTCCTTTGCAATACTAATTAATGAATTAACAAGATCATTAGACAATGTTATTGGTATGAAAATAGGTTTAAATTTTAAGTTAGTTAAAATATTTAAGGCAATATCTTTCTTCTCATTAATTTTTAATTCCTCATTTAGCAAATAATAAGCAACCCTAACTATTATTCCATTATTATTGGTAACAACATTTTCCATCTCAAATTTAATTTTTCTATAGTTGGTTCCTTGAACTTCATTTGGTTCAAAAGTAGATAGATAGACATATTTATAATTGGTATTTAATTTAGTAAATTCGTCTTTGAATTTCTTTAAT
>QCCW01000024.1 GCA_003281125.1 Prochlorococcus sp. AG-347-N23
TGATAATTCATCTTTGATCTATGTCAGCAGCAAAGCTTAATATAGATGAACTTGAAGCTGGTTATCCTTTATTTTGCAAAGCTCTAAGACTATTGATTTTAAAAGGAAACTCAGTTAAAGATATTGAAAAAACAGTTTGTTGGGGTCATCTTGAAACTTTAAATAGATGTTTACCTGGTAGATATAAAGCACCAACATATTTAATGGCTTTAATCAAAAGAGATATTGCAAAGCCAAATAATTATTAAAAAGGACTAGTCTTCTAAATAAAATTTATCAATTTCTATTGAAAAGTCTTTTTCATTGTCTGATATTTCTTTATTTTCTAAAAATATTGAAAAACTTACAAAATTCTTACCGAAGCTGATATTTGGATAGATATCCCTTTCTTTACATAATTTTTCGATTTCTCCCATGAATTTACTAATTTTTGAGTATTGATCAAATTCAAATCTTTTTTCAATCCTCAAAGGCGATTCTCTTTCATTCCACATTACATTCTTTATTCAAGACTAATTACACTATACCTTCAACAAAGTTTCTCAATAAATTTTTGAAGTTAAAATTTTTAATCACTCTCCCAATAATCAATAATGCCGCCAATTGTTAAATCGGTTTGAACTTCTGGATTAGGGCAAGCAAATCTAGCGGCAGATCCACTAGAAGTAAAAACCCAGTTACCTTCTCTAGCACCAACAGGATCAACAGCAACTAATTTCTTTCCTTTATTATTTTCTAAAATTCGTAAATTCATATAACCTAAGCCAGCGACTCTTTGAGTACAAACCATCCTTCCTAATACCTTCATAATTTCCACAATTTCTATCCTCCTTTTTTATGACTTATCAGGATCCCAATGATCAATTATTCCAACAATCGTCAAATCACTTGGATAAGATTTGCTTCCCGCTGCTTCCCTAGCAGCAGAACTTCCAACACAAATAACCCAATCTCCTGGCTTACAACCAACAGCATCTACGGCAACCTTACTTGAAGAACCATCTAAAACAACCTGTAGATGTTTATGTTCAAAACCAGGAATCCTATTGGTAGAAACAAGTGGTTTTACAACCTTGCAAATTAACATAATTAGTGAGCCTCCTCTGTTTTTTTGTCTAAAGACATTCCAATAATTTGGGCGGAATGAATGTTGTCTCTATCTCTAATAGTAGAGCAAGTATGTAACAAACCTTGATCAACTAAATTTTTATACCTAATTGATATCGCATTATTAACCCTTTCACAATCTTTTATTGCCCTCTCTTTTGCGCCGGGTACTTTGCCAGAGTAATCAAATCTTATTACTACTGGAATAGGTAGATCTTGAGACACATTTAGTCCAGTAAAAATCTTCACTCCTACATCTAAATCTGGAGCTCCTTCTTCGACTGTATCTAAATGAGCAAAATAAGTTAAATTTCTGAGATGTACTTCTTTAAAACCTATACCTACTCCAATAAACCTCTCTGCATGTCCAATATCTTCATAAGAACCATTATGAAAACTCTTTACATAATCAATTTGAGAAATATTATTGACAATTAATTTATACATAAATTTTTCCAGTCCACTGAGTTTATCTTTTGAAAATTGCTTAGAAATTGTCTGACAAATTTCTCTTTCCGCATCCTCTTTTGAAAAGTTTATTGTTGAATTATAAATTTCTAAAGTAGAAATAGTTTTTTCTAAATCAATCCCTCCATCACTAGTTGGTATATGTATTTTTAATGAATCAGTATCTGTATCAAGTCCAATTAACATTAAATCCACAGAAGCACCACAGCAAAAGCTATTCTCTACAGCCTCTTTAAAAGCATATAGTTTACTTCTACCTTCTTCCGCAGCTAACTCGTCATTACTCCCATGAGCTGCGCATCCCTGATGCAAAGGATCTACAGAACTAAAATGATAAGTTACAACTTTTAAGTACCTAGTATCTTTATGGGCTTCATTAGGAATATTCTCTCTATATCTTTTATGTTCAGTTTTTACCCATCTATTTACTGTATTTTCAATATCAAAAAGTGCACCAGCGTGAGATCTTCTTCTTACTGAACTAAAAGGTATTCTCATTACATATGCTACTGAATGAGCTAATCGACCATCCGAACAAGGAGTTATATCAAGTAAATGTATTCCACAATCTAAAAGAAATTTTTCAAAATCTTCCGCACCTCTACTTCCTGAAGCCCCTTCAAGAGGATCATTTTTAAAAAAATTGTCACTAAGTTTATCATGTTGTTTAAAAGCACACCATGCATATAAAGCTCTCATATCGAGAGGTTTAACCCAAGATTTATCTAATACATGAAGAGGTAGATCTATTCCCAAATTTTTTCTTGATATTACCTGAGCTTTACTTATAAAATCTTCATGATGTTGTATTCGAGCAATTTCCTTTAAAGTAGGAACAATTTCATCAAAATCACTTTTTATTTTGCTTTCATACCTATATAAATTTTCATTCTGGATACTGTTAGTTAATTTATGAGATTTTCCAGAATTACCTAAATCATTAGATTTTTTAGTTTGTGTATGGATATTTTCCGTAAAAGTTTTCATTGGAGCTGTAGGCCCCAATGTGAAGTTCTTGGCTTTTGCCAGTCCTCTTAAAGGCATTATTTAATTACCCTCGTGCACCACCTGAAAAGGTAACAAGTTGTCCTTCACGAGTATTACCACTTGATCCAGTTATCAAGAAATCTGGCTCTTTCATTTCATCATTCCTTTTTATATCCATCACTGGCATTGCACTCGTCATGCCTGGTCTTGTAGGATTTCTTTTTCTTGCTGAAACTCCTTCAGTACCTGTTACCCTGTTTCCTCTTGCCCAATCATCGCCTGTTATCTTCAACCCAGCAGATTGACCCTCGCCAGTAATTCTGGATTGTGCTCTCTCTTTTGAAGAATCAAATTCCTTTAAATCTTTTTTTGGGGTAAGTAGGGAATTTTTATTTTTATCAAACCTAAATTGTTCTGTCCCTGTTACTGTGTCCTTAGCCATATCGAATGGGCCTGTAATCTTTGAGCCATTTTCATACTCATTGCCTGTTACACCATCTCTTTTTTTATCAGAGTATTTATCTCTTGAGGGAGAATTTACAGAAAATTCTTCCCATGAGCTTGAATTTTTTCTTTCACTATTGGCATAATTTTCTTCAGATGAATGATTGGAACAATTATTACCTAACTGATCTCCGCCAACATAAGGGGTGCCTGTTGGATTTAGACAAGCACCTTTGCCTGCTCCAGTCATACTTCCTCCGATACCGGGTTGTATACCAGTAAGACGTGCATTTGAGCTACCTCCTAAATAAATCTTTCCTTTATCTTTTAATTCAGTTATTAAGTCAGAATTGCAATTTTCCTCAACTTGATCTAATCCAGCATATGGTGTCCCAGTTACATTTTTGCAAGTTCCAGGTTCATCGCCAGTAACTTTCTCAGATCTTCCAGTTAAGGTACCACTAATCTCATTAGCGTTATTTGAGAGACTAACTCCAACCTTCATTGCTTCAGGTTTTGGTTTGGATTTACAGAATGACTCGTATTGTTGGGAACCAATATATTCATCGCCAGTTACATTTTTACAGCTTCCTGGTTCATTACCAGTAACGAATTCAGACCTCCCTACTCCTGTACCAGTTAATGCATTGCCATTTAATGTATTGTATTTCCCGACTTTTTCATGAGATCTCCCTTTAGGATTAGTTTCTGAACCAATATATTGATCGCCTGTTAATTGATGACCAGATCCTGACTCATCTCCAGTTACAAGTGCAGATCTCCCAGGTAAAGACCCAGATACTTTTAATCCGTCAGCTGTATTACTATGTTTAACCTTTGAGGGATTTTTGGGAACTTCCCCACAAAATTCCTTTGACTGATTTGCAGAACTATATTCAGTACCAGTTACATTTTTGCAAGTTCCAGGTTCATCGCCAGTAACTTTCTCAGATCTTCCGACCTCATTACCTGTGACTTTATTTCCAGCTGATGTTGAAGTTACTGAGGATCTAGTTGGCTGTTTATATTCTGGTTGATTTTGGCAAAATTGATTAAGTACTTCGGATCCCAAATATTGTGTACCTGTGACGCTTCTACATGTACTAGCTTCATTACCAGTAGTTTTTAACGATCTATTAGCCTGTGTTCCAGTTACTGTTTGTCCAGAATTAGTTTCACTTTTACCAACTTTCCAACTTGCATCAGCAATATTCATTTTTGATCCATTTTTATTTGGACCACATGGTCTACATTTACCATTTCCTTTTTTTGAGGTTGCTCCAGTTTTACTTCTTAATTCCCTAACTCTTTGAGATATTTCTCTGCTTGATAAATCTGGATCTCCTCTTCTAGCTAAAGATGCTGCACTACTATTTTGTTTAGAAGCTGATTTGCCATGTTTAGATTGAGCTTCTCTTCTTGCCAAAACAATATCTCTACTTGTATTGGTGATGGGTTTTCTTTTTTGAGTTACCCTTCTTTTAATTTTAGTATTTAGAACTTTATTCTCTGAATTACCAGAATTTGATAAGTCAGGGCCTTTATCTGGAGTTATTTTAATTTCATTTACTTGGATCTTTTTATTAGCTTCTGTTCGAGTTCTATCAGATGAACTTATGGCTGATTTGCCATGAGTTGACATTGCTTTCCTTCTTTCAATTACAAGTTCTTTGCTGGATAAATTTTTAGAAAAGGATTTGTTATTCATTTTTGCTGTTGGAATATGTTTTTTCTCAGTGTTTGTACTATTTGTATCATCAGATGTGCGAACCCTGTCTTTAGTAGTAGAAGAATTGGCAACAGCTTTTTTTCCGCTATCACTCATAGCTTTTCTTCTCTCTAATGCAATTTCTCTACTAGTTTTCATTGACATAACCTTCAATTGTGAAACTTTTTAAAAAGACTTTCTCCAAAAAATTAAGTTCTTATGGAGAAAGTTATTTACTACAAAAAGTAGCTTTAACGTCCTTGGAAAACTACAAAAGCTGTTCCTTGACTTTGAGTGTAAGCATCGTATCCGATGATTCTTACATGATGATCAGGGTATGCTCTATGGCATGCCTCTAATTCGCTCACGATCAAGTTAAGATCTTTTTCCCCAAAGAATGGGAGTTTCCAATAAGACCAATAAGTTTGCATACACCCACTGGGATGAACATGCTCAATAACTGGACTCCAACCTTGAGCAATTATGTAGGCAATTTGGTCATATATTTCTTCCTGGGTCATCGGTGGTAAGAAACCGAATGTTTCCAGGGTTGCAACTGTTTGATAGTCGCTTACTGTGCTCTGGAAAGGCATAATTAATCAAAATGTGAATGTAATTACTCGTAAAAACGAGATTTTAAGAAGTTTGAGGAGAATAAATCTCCTCAATTTAGAAACTTGAGTTAACCCTGAACATCAAGCTTGTCGACAGTGTCAAACTCAAACTTAATTTCCTTCCAAGTTTCTAGAGCAATAGCTAATTCAGGACTGTGCTTAGCAGCTTCCATAAGAATGTCTCTACTCTCTTTTTCGATTTCGCGACCAGCATTACGGGCTTTTACACAAGCTTCTAAAGCAACTCTGTTAGCTGCAGCTCCAGCAGCTGAACCCCATGGATGACCATGTGTTCCTCCACCGAACTGAAGGCAGGAATCATCCCCAAAGATCGCTAGAAGTGCAGGCATATGCCAAACATGGATACCACCTGATGCGACTGCAAATACTCCAGGCATTGAACCCCAATCTTGATCAAAGAAGTTACCTCTTGATCTATCTTCAGGAACAAATGACTCTCTTAAGTTGTCAATATAACCAAGAGTTGTTTGACGATCACCTTCTAGTTTTCCAACCACAGTTCCAGTGTGTAATTGGTCTCCTCCAGATAGTCTCAAACATTTTGCAAGAACTCTGAAGTGAATACCATGCTTTGGATGTCTATCAATAACAGCATGCATAGCTCTGTGAATATGCAGAAGCATGCCATTTTTACGACACCAATTAGCTAATCCAGTATTTGCAGTAAAACCACCAGTTATATAATCATGCATGATGATTGGCATATCTAGCTCCTTTGCAAATTCAGCTCTTTCATAGAGTTCTTCAGGAGTGTTAGCAGTACAATTTAGATAGTGACCTTTAACTTCTCCAGTTTCTCGCTGAGCAAGCTTAACTGCTTCTGCAACAAACTCAAATCTTTCTCTCCAACGTTGGAATGGTTGAGAATTAATATTCTCATCATCCTTTGTTAAATCAAGACCTCCTCTAAGACATTCATATACAACTCGACCATAGTTTTTACCAGATAATCCTAATTTAGGTTTGATGGTACAACCAAGTAGAGGTCTTCCGTATTTGTTAAGTCGATCTCTTTCAACTACGATTCCGTTTGGAGGACCACCACAAGTTTTAATGAAAGCAATTGGGAATCTAATATCTTCTAGACGTAGATGCCTTAGAGCTTTAAATCCAAAAACGTTTCCTACAAGAGATGTTAATACGTTTGTAATTGAACCTTCTTCAAAAAGATCTAAAGGATATGCAATAAAAGCATAGAAAGCTTCTGGATCTCCAGGAACGTCTTCGATTCGATAACAACGTCCTTTATAAAATTCTAAGTCTGTAAGTAACTCGGACCAAACTGTTGACCAAGTACCTGTTGAAGATTCAGCGGCAACAGCTGCTGCAACTTCTTCTCTTGGAACACCTTCTTGACCTGTACATTTGAAACAGGCTAGTAAATCGGTGTCTAGGGGTACATATTCTGGAGTCCAGTAGGTATCTCTGTACTCCTTTACCCCTGCGTCATACTTCTTACTCATAAGGATAAATTTAGGTCTGTATAGGGAAAATAATTATTGTGCAAAATTTATAAATCTTGCTTTAATTAATTAGTCCTTTTGACCAAGAAATTCACCGTTACCTAGAGCAGGTTCAACTTCTCTATGAGGACGAGCGATAATGTGAGCTGCAACTAAACCGTCACCAACTCTTTCACAAGCATCAGCACCAGCTCTTACAGCTGCATTAACTGCGCCTGTTTCGCCTCTAACTAATACTGTGACATAACCGCCACCAACGAATTCACGACCAATTAGGCGAACTTCTGCTGCCTTTGTCATTGCGTCTGCTGCTTCGATTGCAGGGACAAGTCCGCGTGTCTCGATCATGCCGAGAGCGATACCCATTGTTTCTGTAGCCATTGTCTACTAAATACTAAATGTGGAATGTTCATTTCGAAGAATGCTTCATTAAGTACTTATAAGTCAAGCGTTTTCGACAAAATCTCCATTAATGTTTTTTCTATCATTCATAAGTTAAACTTATCACCCTTGGTACTATTGATATGTCAATACTTATGCAAATTAGTTAGTGCATCAAAACATACTGTTGTGTTAAGAAAAAATTTACATTATGTTATCTACCGTACGAGACAGGCCCTGTCTACACAGGTGTGGAATGTTCAACCTTTCCTGTCTCCGTATCAAGCTTTCAAGTAAGATAATATTCACAATAAATTTTTTATATTATTTTGAAACTTCCAGTACTAACTATTGCGAGTGGCAATCAAAGAAAAGTATCTGAAATTTCAGAGATGCTGGATGTTTTGTCTTTAAAGGTTGAGAAGCAACCAGAATATTTAAATGTCGAAGAAACTGGGAAAACATATTTTGAGAATGCACTACTTAAAGCCAAGGCAGCTTCTTTAGAGACAAAAACTTGGGCATTAGCTGATGACTCGGGTCTTGAAGTAGATGTTTTAGATGGTAGACCAGGTATTTATTCTGCTCGATATGCCAAAAATAATGATGAGAAAATTAAAAAATTAATTAATGAACTTTCTGATAGTCCTTATAGGAGTGCAAGATTTATAAGTTGTATGGTTTTGTGCGATCCCTCAGGAAACTTAGTTAAAGATACAACAGGAATATGCTGGGGAGAAATTCTCAAGAACCCCAAATATCCTAATGGGGAATTCGAATCTATTTTTTGGGTTAAAGAAGCTAATTGTGTCTACGGTGAGCTCTCACAATCACAACTAAATAAATTAGGTAGTAGAGGTAAAGCTGCAAAAATTATGTCACCTTTTTTAAAAAAAGAAATAGGTTTAAGTTAAAAAAAGGTTTAAATAAAAAATTCTCAATAATTTGAAATTTGATCAATCGCTCTTATAGCAGCAGCTGCTGCTTCTTCTACATCTCCTTCTTTCCCTGCGAGAGTTAATCTACCAAAAGCACCAACTGCCTTTACATCAACAACAGTTATATTTGATGCTTTTTCTGCTTCATTTGCTGCTTTCAAAACATAACCAGCCGGTTCAGTTTCTAATATAAACATACTCATTCCAGATTGAATCATTGATCCACTTCTGTTTTGTCTATTTATTAAAACAGCATGATCTGGAGTAATAGCTCGAATAACTTCTGTCCAACTTGTTGAAGGTTTGGTCCTTTTTCTAACTTCACTACCAATAGCATCTAGAACAACATCCCCAGAATGCAAAACAGTACTTTGATCTTTATGGTAAAGGGCAAGAGAACCAAATGCTCTTTCAACGATCATCTGTCCAAGTCTTACATTACTAGCCTTTAAGGCGATATCAGTAACTCTATGAACGGCCATTCCAGGTGAAACTTCCATCCAAAGGCATGAATCTCCGGGAATTGGTAAAAAACCTCTACTAACAGTTCCCATATATGCAGCCAATTGAGGCTGAAGAGAATCTAGAAAAACATATGTTCTTAACTCAATTTGTTCTACTTGACTTGCTTGCCTGGATACCAAAGACTTTTCTGAATCAGTTGTAATAAAACAGCTTGCACCATTCGCCTGAGATTGCACCTCAGATCCTGTGACAAGAGAACTCCCTTTCTTTCGTTCCCCTCTGTTTAAGCTAGAAGTTGGTTCCATTTAGGCGACTATAACGGATAATGGTTCATTTTTTCTATTAAATTTACTTGCATGCTTACCACAAAACGATAACTTCAAGTAAAAGATATGCATTTTTATGGGAACTTCTCAAAAAAAAGAACCAAATGTTTCTGGTACTGAAAAAGAATTAACTCCTGATCAAACTCTTGGATTAGTTAGCCTAAGCTTAATGCAAAAACTATCTCAGAAAGACCCATCTTTTAGCTGGTTAGAAGAAGATAAAATTGAGAAAGTAAATCTTAAGAACCTTAGAGATAGATTGGAGTTAACCCAATTAGCTATAAATACTGGGGCACCTTTAACAACTTCAGAGGTGACCGCTCTAATTGGAGCAAAGCCCGGAAAATCTAAGTTAGAAAGAGCAGGATTATTAGCTACGAAAATAGCTAGAAATGTATGGAAGCTTTCAAAAACAAGTCAAGGAAATTCCTTCTATAGAAATTAAAATATACCCTAAAAATAACTTTCATAATTTTGATTTAAGTATTTAAACATTCATATAAGTTTTTTAAATGTGTTCATTTTGTAAGAGAACTTATTAATTACTTTCTTAAATTAAAAAGTTTATGCAAGCTTGAAATATAAGCTCTTGAAAATTTTTAATGAGTAAAGTTGAATTTAATAAGGAAACTGGACCAAGGGAAGTTTTTTGTGGTTTAACTTCAATAGTTTGGCTCCACAGAAGAATGCCTGATGCGTTTTTTCTTGTAGTAGGCTCAAGGACATGTGCTCATTTAATTCAAAGCGCTGCTGGCGTTATGATATTTGCTGAGCCAAGATTTGGGACGGCTATTCTTGAAGAAAAAGATCTTGCTGGTCTTGCTGACGCTCATGAAGAATTAGATAGAGTGGTTAATGATCTTATTGCAAGAAGACCAGAAATAAAAACTCTTTTTCTTGTTGGGTCTTGTCCAAGCGAAGTAATCAAACTAGATCTTGCAACTGTCGCAGAGAAATTAAATAAAAGATTTATAGGTCAAGTAAGATTCGTTAATTACTCTGGCAGTGGGATAGAAACAACTTTTACCCAAGGAGAGGATGGCGCCTTAAAAGCTTTAATTCCATTAATGGAGTCATCAAATGAGGAGAAATTATTATTAGTTGGTACTCTTGCAAATAATGTAGAGGATAGATTTAGAAAGATTTTTAGAAATTTAGGAATTTCAAATATTGAGAGCTTTCCACCACGGGAATCAACAGAATTACCAAAGATTGGCAAAAATACAAAAGTATTGTTAGCTCAGCCTTATTTAAGTGATACTGTTCGAGACCTAAAACATCGGGGGTGTGAAATAATTTCAGCTCCATTTCCTCTTGGTATCGAAGGAAGTACTAAATGGTTTTTAGCTGCAGCGAAAGCTTTCAATATTAGTGAACTTAAAGTTCATGAAATCATTTCGCCTTTAATCAATAGATCAAAACTTGCTCTTGAATCTCACAAAAAAATACTTAAGGGGAAAAGATTATTTCTTCTTCCTGAATCGCAACTGGAGATATCTTTGGCAAGATTTTTGCATAATGAATGCGAAATGGATCTTATAGAAGTAGGGACTCCTTACCTAAATAAGGATTTAATGAAAGAGGAGATTAATTTATTACCTGATAATACAAAAATTGTCGAAGGACAACATGTTGAAAAACAATTAGATCGAGTAAGGGATTCTAATCCAGACTTAGTAGTTTGTGGGATGGGTTTAGCTAACCCACTGGAGGCGGAAGGAATTAGTACTAAGTGGTCAATAGAAATGGTATTCAGTCCAATTCATGGTATTGATCAAGCCGCAGATTTGGCAGGTCTCTTCTCTAAACCTTTAAGAAGGAATCAAATACTAACTTCAAAAACTTTAGTAACGCATTAAAAGAATATGGAATTAACTCTATGGACATATGAAGGACCACCACATGTTGGTGCTATGAGAATTGCTTCTTCAATGAAAGATATACATTATGTACTTCATGCACCTCAAGGAGATACATATGCAGATCTTCTTTTTACAATGATTGAGAGAAGGGGGCAAAGGCCTCCAGTGACTTATACAACTTTCCAGGCTAGAGACCTAGGAGGCGATACAGCTGAATTAGTCAAGAAAAATATTAAGGAAGCTGTAGATCGATTTAGACCAAAAACTCTTCTAGTAGGAGAAAGTTGTACAGCAGAACTTATCCAAGACCAACCTGGAGCTCTTGCAAAAGGTATGGGGTTTGATATGCCAATTGTTAATCTTGAATTACCTGCTTATAGCAAGAAAGAGAATTGGGGAGCTTCAGAAACTTTTTATCAATTAACAAGAACTCTTTTGAAAGAGAAAGTAAGTTCTTCAGAAAAAATAAATCCTCTAAGGTGGAAGGAATTAGGTCGCAGACCAAAAGTCAATATACTGGGTCCTTCATTACTTGGATTTAGATGTAGGGATGATGTTATTGAAATCCAACGTATACTCTCAGAACAAGGAGTTGATACAAACGTTGTTGCTCCATTAGGCGCTAGTCCAGAAGATATTGAAAGATTAATTGATGCTGAAGTAAATATTTGTCTCTATCAAGAAATAGCTGAAGCATCATGTGAATGGCTTAGACGGAACTTTGGAATGGAATATACAAATACTATTCCAATTGGAATAAAAAATACAATTGAATTTATCAATGAAGTTCATAACAAGTTGGGTCTCCCTTTAACTAATAAAGAAGAATTAGAACATAAATCAAAACTTCCTTGGTACTCTAAATCAGTTGACTCTAATTACTTAACTGGCAAAAGGGTTTTTATTTTTGGGGATGGAACACATGCAATCGCGGCTGCAAAAATTGCCAAAGAGGAATTGGGTTTTGAAGTAGTTGGTCTTGGTACATACAGTAGGGAAATGGCGAGGCAAGTAAGAGCTACTGCAAAAGATCTAAATCTAGAAGCTCTTATTACCAACAATTATCTAGAAGTGGAAGATGCTATGAAGAAAGCCGCACCTGAACTAGTTTTAGGGACCCAAATGGAAAGGCATAGTGCAAAAAGGCTCGGTATTCCATGCTCAGTAATTAGTACTCCAATGCATGTTCAAGATGTACCTGCAAGATACAGCCCACAAATGGGATGGGAAGGAGCAAATGTGATTTTTGATGACTGGGTGCATCCCTTAATGATGGGCTTAGAAGAGCATCTTATTGATATGTTCAAACATGATTTTGAGTTTGTTGATGGCCATCAAAGCCATTTAGGACATACAGCCACAAACACAAATGATTTTTTAAATTCTGAGGGAAAAAAAGAAAAAAATAGTAAAGAAGGAATTATCTGGACTGAATCTGGTAAAGCTGAATTAACAAAAGTTCCATTCTTTGTAAGAGGTAAAGTCAAAACAAATACTGAAAAATACGCAATCTTAAGAGGAATACCAGAGATAAGTGATGAAACTCTTTACGATGCCAAAGCATATTTTAGTTAATTTAAGTACTAAAAAACTATAATTAAGTCATGAGTATTTTCACTCATAATTTAATAGATTTCATCTTAAAAATTCAGTTATAAGAACATATTTCCCACTTTTAATACAAATAAATAAACATTTGTTTAGAAATATATTCCATGGGTATTTACGCTGCAAGAATATAAATAATTAATGTGTTTTAAGCTTAAAATGACAAGTACTATAAATAGACCTCTTGATGGAGAAGGAAGTGTTCAAGTAAAGCAAGATCCAAAAATAAATATTGAAGAAGGGGCTTTAGTTATTGCCGTTTATGGGAAGGGTGGTATTGGAAAATCAACTACATCTTCAAACCTTTCTGCAGCATTCTCAAAATTAGGTAAAAAGGTTCTACAAATTGGATGTGATCCGAAACACGATAGCACTTTCACTTTGACGCACAAAATGGTTCCTACAGTTATCGATATTCTCGAAGAAGTAGATTTTCATAGCGAAGAATTGAGGCCAACCGATTTCATGTTTGAAGGTTTTAATGGCGTAATGTGCGTCGAAAGTGGAGGACCTCCTGCTGGTACAGGATGCGGGGGATATGTAACTGGTCAGACGGTTAAGCTATTAAAAGAACATCACTTGCTAGAAGATACTGATGTTGTTATTTTTGATGTCCTTGGAGACGTCGTTTGCGGGGGATTTGCAGCTCCATTGCAACATGCAAATTACTGTCTAATTGTTACTGCTAATGACTTTGATTCAATATTCGCTATGAATAGAATAGTATCTGCAATTAAAGCAAAAGCAAAAAATTATAAAGTAAGACTAGGTGGAGTAGTAGCAAATAGATCAAAAGATACTGACCAAATTGATAAATTCAATGAAAAAACAGGTTTAAAAACTATGGCTCATTTCAAAGATGTAGACGCAATCAGAAGATCAAGGCTAAAAAAATGTACCATCTTTGAAATGGAACCAACTGAAGACGTTATTGAAGTTCAAAATGAATATTTATCTCTTGCCAAAAATATGCTTGAGAACGTAGAACCTTTGGAAGGAAATCCACTTAAAGACAGAGAAATTTTTGATTTATTGGGATTTGATTAGTCTTAATTAGTCTAATCCAACCAACTGTTTTGTTAGATCATAAGTTTGTTTAGAGGTCTTTGTATCGATTATTCTTTTTGACAACTTTTGAGAAAAAGCTTTTCTTCCAGTTTTTTGACGATTTCCCCAGCTCCAATGTACTGATGGCTTAGCAAATTCTTTATAGGTTGCCACCTGAGCCACTCTCGCACCTGCCAACCTTTGTGAAACATATCCTTTTGTTATGAATTTTTGAAATATCGGAAAAAGGAATCTAAATAACCAAGGTGTATCTCTAAAAAGTTTTGTATCAGCAACACATCCAGGGTATAGAGAATTTACAATAATTTTCTCTGCAGGATATCTTTTGGATAATTCCTGAACGGTCACCATATTGCAAAGTTTACTATCCTTATAAGCCTTTCCAGGTTTGAATTTCTTTCCATTTGCCATACTTATTGGAGATAAAAAACCATTTTTGAATCCAGATAAATCTCCTAAATCAGCTGGAGCAGGAATGGGGATCCTCCCTCCAAGTTCTGAATAATTAGCTGTTACAGTTCCTAAAACTGTAATTCTTGGCTTGAAAACAATAGCTTTTCCATTTAAAGAAATTTCTCTTTCTGAAGATAAAATATTATCTATAAGGAGGTTTATCATAAGAAAATGCCCAAAATGATTTACTGCCATAGAGTTTTCAAAACCCTGAGGAGATCTTTCAGGCCTCTTTAGGCTAGGCTTATAAACTGCTGCATTACAAATAAGAGAATTAATTGGTTTTTTAAATCTATCCAATATTTCATTACAACCGTTTCTTACATCATCCAAGTTAGAGAGATCTATTTCTATAAAATTTACATTTTTAAATTCTTCTTTTGTTAAGAATTCCTCAGCTATTTTTATAGCTCTTTTATTTGATCGATTAACAGCTATGACTTCCCATCCAAATCTTATAAGAGGTTTTAGAGTATTCAATCCAACTCCTGAAGTTGTACCTGTTAATAGGGCTAATCCCTTAATGTCTTTACTCACTAGAAAAAAAATTAATAGTAAAAAAATAAGGAAATAATTTTAGATCATTCCTATCAACGCCATATTACTCTGATTATGTCCCTCGAAATCATTTGATCCTGATCCTTCATAAATCTTTGCTCACCTTCAGCAGAAAATAAATCATCAAACCTACTTGTTAAAACAT
>QCCW01000025.1 GCA_003281125.1 Prochlorococcus sp. AG-347-N23
AAAGAGTCATATCTCCACAATGCTTAGTAATATTTGGTGCTAGTGGAGACCTTACTCATAGAAAGTTAATACCAGCCTTATTTGAACTCTATTTGCAAAGAAGAATTCCTAGTGAATTCGGGATAGTTGGTTGCGCGAGAAGACCTTGGACTGATTATGAGTTTAGAGAAAAGATGAAAGTAAAGTTATCCAATCAAATATCTGGTAAAGAAAGGGAGTGGGAACAATTTTCTAATTATCTTTTCTACGAACCTGTTGACTTACAACAAAGCGATCATGTCGTAAGGCTTTCTAAAAGATTAAGTGAAATTGATAAAACACAAGCTACTCATGGTAATAGAACATTTTATTTATCAGTATCTCCGAATTTCTATGCAAGTGGATGTAAAGCTCTTAAAGTAGCTGGTCTTTTAGATGACCCTAAGAAAAGTCGTTTAGTGATTGAAAAACCTTTTGGAAGAGATTATTCAAGTGCAAAAAAATTGAATAAGGTCGTTCAAAGTTGTGCTGAAGAAAGTCAGATTTATAGGATTGATCATTATTTAGGTAAAGAGACAGTTCAAAATATTCTTGTTTTGAGGTTTGCTAACACTATTTTTGAACCAATCTGGAACAGAAACTACATATCAAGTGTCCAAATTACTTCATCTGAGACAGTGGGTGTTGAAGATAGAGCAGGTTATTACGAAAGCTCAGGTGCTTTAAGGGATATGCTTCAAAATCATATGACCCAAATGCTTGCTGTTACTGCTATGGAACCTCCTGGAAAGTTTGAGCCAGAAGCAATAAGAAATGAAAAAGCTAAGGTTCTTCAAGCTTCAAAACTTGCTGACGAAAATGAACCGTGGAATTGTTGCATAAGAGGTCAATATGTAGAGGGAGGGAATATTTCAAATCGACTCAAAGGATATAGGCAGGAAGATGGTGTTAATTGCACTAGCACAACAGAAACTTATATCGCGACAAAAGTTTTCGTTGATAACTGGCGTTGGCAAGGCGTTCCATTTTATTTGAGAACAGGGAAAAGATTACCTAAAAGACTTGGAGAAATAGTCTTGACTTTTAAAGACGTTCCTGTTCATTTATTTGAATCAACAATAATAAATCCTGCCCCAAATCAACTCATCCTTAGAATTCAGCCAAATGAAGGGGCTACTTTCAAGTTTGAAGTAAAATCTCCTGGTTCTGGAATGAAATCAAGACCTGTTGAGATGGAATTTTCTTATGATGAATCATTTGGAGAACCCTCAGATGAAGGATATGTAAGATTATTAGCGGATGCAATGCTTTCAGACCCAACCTTATTTACTCGAAGTGATGAAGTAGAGGCAGCCTGGAAACTTTATACGCCATTAATAGAATTGATGGATAATTCTCCTTGGAAGTTACCTATTTATAATTATGAATCTATGACGTGGGGACCTTCTGAATCTGATCAATTACTCTCAAAAGATAATATTTTCTGGCGTAGACCTTAAAAATGAAACCTCAACTTACACTCCAAACCCCTTTAGAGTTGCCGTATCAGGAAATTTCTAATTACCTTAATAAATTATGGATATCAGAAGATAAAGATAATACTGGAGCTAACACTTTTACATTAATGGTCTGGCAGCCTGCTTGGCTAGAACAATGTTTGGTTCAAAAAGGATTAGTAAATGGACCAATTACTGGAAATTTAAGTCCTGAGATAATTGAAGTTGCTAAAAAATTTATATTAGATCAGGGACTTCCAATCACTACTTCCCTTAATAGTGAAGAATTATTGAATTTGTTGAAGGAAAATTTATCTAATAAAGACTTTGAAGACTTTAGAGGACAATTTTTTGAATCATCAATAAGTACATTGAATCCCAGAAGATTAATAACTCTAGCGCCAACTTTAAATAAAAATTCAGATATCAAAACTTTTGTATCCGCTTACTGTCCATTAAGTGATACTTCAGCTATGCAACCTATCTGCGGGGATTTAGTTGTTATTAGGGGAGACTCAGCCTCAATATCCAATAAAGGATTAAAAATTATTGATGGATTATCTATTGATGAATTGCCTTCATGGTTGTGGTGGAATGGAAGCTTGGATGAATCATGTGAAATCTTCGAATATTTTACAAATTATGATCTAAGGTTAATAATTGATACTGCTCTTGGATCGCCATACAGATGTTTAGAAGTTTTAGATAAATTAAATAATTCAGGCAAAGCTATTAATGATTTGAATTGGGTTAGGTTGAAAAATTGGAGGGAATCATTAGCAATGATTTTTGATCCGCCTTCGAGGAGACCAATCTTAGATCATATTACTGATGTTGATATTGATATCGCAGGAGATCATATGATTCAAGCTTTGTTTTTGATCTCATGGATTAGCGATAAACTTGGTTGGTCTTTTCTAAGAGTTAAAAGGGATACAGAATCAACAAAAATAGAGTTTGAAAGAATTAATGGCGAAATAATTTCTGCGTCAATTAATCCCTTATCTTTGGGGAATCCAAGTATTCATTGCGGACAAGTTATTGGATTGAGGTTGATTTCTAGAATTAGTGAGGTTCAAAAAAATAACACTTGTGTAATCCTTGGCTGTGAATCAGTGGAATGTATGAGACTTGAAGCAGGGGGAATGGCTAATATGGAATTAATAGAACAAGTTGTTCCAAATTCTTTTTCTTCATCAGAGTATGACGTTAGTAAATTATTGGGAAGTAGTAGAGGTAATACAAGTCCTCTTTTTGAAAATTCTATTAAAATAGCACTTCAAATATTTAATGGTTTTGATAACTAATAAATGCCTTGTGTAATATCTTCGCCTTCAACTGATAGTGGGAAAACTACATTATCCCTTTTGATATCTTGTTGGGCGTTCTCAAAAGGAATAAAGATACAAACTTTCAAGGTTGGCCCAGATTATCTTGATCAACAACAACTAAGCTCCATTGGCCAACCTATTTGCAGGAATTTAGATATTTTTTTAAGTGGTGAGGAATGGGTTCAAGAAAGTTTTTTTAAACATTCTTTGAAATATGAATTCTCATTAATTGAAGGAGCAATGGGTCTATTTGATGGATTAGGGGCAACAACATATTCAAGCACAGCAAATATCTCAAAACTTCTAAATGTTCCAGTAATTTTTATTGTTAATGCAAGAGGACAATTAGCTTCTCTTTTAGCGACTGTTCGAGGTTTTAGAGATTTCGATAGTGAATTGTCCATATCAGGAATTATATTTAATAACGTTAATTCAGATAGACATAAAAAATTAATCGAAGAAGTTTTTAAAAATGAAGATATCGAAATTCTTGGTTTTTTGCCCTCTGATTCAAAAATAAATTTAAACAAAGCTAATTTAGGTTTGATTTCTCCATTGGATAATGGAAAACAAATTGATGTTGAATATTTTGCAAATTACGCCGAAAGAAATCTTGATTTATTCTCTCTTATTAAATTTCTGAAATCACCTCAAAAGAAAATATCTAATTCTGTCAGTTTTGAAGATTATAAAATAGAAAGAAGTAAACCTATCGCAATTGCAGAAGATAAAATCTTTCATTTTCAATACGCTGAAACTAAGGAGTTTTTGAGTGATATAGGTATCCCATTGATTTCATGGAGTATTTATGATGATGAAGAAATACCAAAGGAGGCTTCTTCTTTAATTATTCCTGGGGGGTTTCCTGAAAAATATGCTGAGCATATAAGTAACTCTATAAAAAGCTTAAATTCGCTAAGGAAATTCCGCAAAAATGGATTTATATATGCTGAGTGCGGAGGGATGATGATTTTAGGAGACTTTATAAAAGATGAAAATGGTAATAATCATAAAATGAGTGGGATCCTGCCTTTTAGATCAAAAAAAAGTAAACTTTCAGTAGGTTATAGATACATCGAGGGTCTAAAAGATACTCCGATCATTAAACAAAATCAATTAATTAGAGGACATGAATTTCATTATTGGGAAATAGAAAATAATTTATCTGAACTTGATTTAAGAAAAGCTGAGCATCAAAAGAAACTTTCTTCCCCATGGAAAATTAAATCCTGGGAAACTGAATATAAAAATGAAGGTTTTTTTGATGAAAAATTACACGCAAGTTGGATTCACTTACATTTGCCAAGTTCTCCAAAAGTCGCAAAAAACTTTATAGATGCTACCCAAGTAAATTTTTAATAGGATTCTTAATTTATTATCAAATCAAATATTTTGAGAGGTGAACCTAAAAAAAACATTCCAGGCAAAGTAATTAATGGTCCTAAAAAACTCCCCACCATGACTTCGATTTTTGTATGACCCAAGGTTTCTTTTAAATGTAATTCAGATTTAGGGTCTAGTTTTTTTGATAGTTTATTGATTTCAGCAGCTTGAATCCCAGCTGATTTTCGAACACCACTAGCGTCATACATAACTATTAGTGCTACAGCAACTGCTAATGCGAATATTGAGCTATCAAATCCCAATTCATAACCTATGCCAGATGTAGCACCAGTTATTAAGGCGGAATGACTTGAAGGCATGCCACCCGTCTCAAACATAATTCCAAATCTTATCTCTCCAGTTGAAAAAAAGTTGAATAAAATTTTAAAAAATTGAGCTATTAGACAGGATAGTAAACTCCAGAAAAGAACTGAATTATCAAAAAAGGCAAAAAACTCAGACATAAATTAAAAATATTTATCGGTCTCTATTTGTAATAAAGTCAGCTAGGGATATTAAATACTTTGCATCTGAACCCCAAGGTTTAATTGCTTTTTTTGCTTTTTCTACTAAATCAAATGCCCTTTTCTTTGACTCCTCCATTCCTAGTAATTTAGGATATGTAGTTTTGTCGGCTAGAAGATCTTTGCCAGCAGTTTTACCTAGCTTTTCACTACTTGAAGTTAAATCAAGAATATCATCTATAATTTGGAAAGCCAGACCAATTCCCTCTGCATAAGTTGTCAGAGCTTGTAATAGTTTTTCGTTAGCACCTGCAATCATAGCACCTGTTCTTACGCAAGCTTTTAATAAGGCTCCAGTCTTGTGAAGATGAATATACTCTAGAGTCTCAAGGTCAACTTCTTTGCCTTCGCATTCTAAATCAACAATTTGTCCTCCAACTAACCCGGGTGCTCCTGCTACTAGAGAAAGTTCACCGATTACATTTAATAATCTAGTTGAATCCACTCCTGGACTTCTTAAAGAGACCATTTCAAAGGCTCTAGTTAATAAGGCATCGCCTGCGAGAATAGCTATCGCATCTCCATAAACTTTATGGTTTGTTGGCCTACCTCTTCTTAAGTCATCGTTATCCATTGCTGGTAAATCATCATGAATTAAGGACATCGTATGAATCATTTCTATAGCTACTGCTGTAGGAACAGCTAGAGAAGGATCTCCTCCGGCAAGTGAACAAGAGGCTAAACATAAAATTGGACGTATTCTTTTCCCTCCAGCTAAAAGAGAATATCTCATTGATTCTCTAAGTATTTCTGGATTTTCTGGACCTAGGGAGAAATCAAGTGCTTCTTCTACAACTTTCTTTGTACTTTTAAGATATTGTTCAAAATCTAAATTGGAATTTATAGCGTCAGTCATTTTGTACCTTTAAAAATAAGTTGTTTCATTTTTGAATTTACGGCAAAAGGTCATTTAGGGATGATGATAAACCAAATTGTTTTTGCCAGCTAAAAATAGTATTTACAAGTAACATTGTTACGGTCATTGGTCCAACACCTCCTGGGACAGGAGTATAAGCAAATACTTTAGGAATGACATCTTCTAATAATACATCTCCACATAATCTGGTTTTATCTTTATCAGAACTCTTTAAGCGATGTATTCCGACATCAATAATTACTGTACCCTCTTTAACAAAACTAGAATCTACAAGGTTAGGTTTACCTGCTGCAACAATTAGTATGTCAGCTTCCTTACAGAGTTTATTTAGGTTTATTGTTTTTGAATGAGTCATAGTTACCGTCCCATTAAGGTTTAACAACATAAGCGATAGAGGTTTCCCTACTAGTAAACTTCTCCCAATAACTACAATTTTCTTTCCTTCAATAGTAATATTTTGGGACCTTAATAAATTAATAATTCCTGCTGGTGTACATGATCTCATCGCAGGTTCATTTTTTACTAATTTGCCCATGTTAATCTCATTTAAGCCATCTACATCTTTACTTGGATTGATTAAACTTATCAGTCGTTCCTCATCAAACTTTTTTGGTATGGGAAGTTGTAGCAATATTCCATCTATATCTCTATCAAAGTTTAGATTGTTTATTAATTTTTCAACTTCTTTTTGTTCTACATTATCTTTTAGATGAAAGATAAAGCTCTTTATTCCAACTCTTGAACATGCTTTTTCCTTGTTATTTACGTAAACCCCACTTGCCTGATCTTCACCTATTCTTATTACAGCTAAACCAGGAGCTCTTTTAGCAATTTTTTTATGAATAGAAATATAGTTTTTTAACCTTTCCTCGATTTCAAGAGATAATTTTTTACCGTCTAATTTTAATGACATTTAGAAAAACATCTCCTTTTTACACCTAGCATGCCTATAATTTTAAATTAATCAAATAGATTTATTTATATTCTGTGCAAAACATTACATCTACTTTTAAAAAATTGTTTTATCTGTGGACGAGAAGTCAAGTCCCAGTAAAAGAACCAACTAGAATTTCAAAAATTGATAACCTCATAATCTTTTTAATATGCACTTTGATTTCAATAATTTCTTCTTATAAATTACTTCTTATTTCGCCTTTAAATATCTCAAATATATTTACTTGGATTTTGACTTTTACTGAATCACTAATTTGTTCTGGGATTTTAATATTAGTTTCAAAAAAAGAGAATCCTACAATTTCTTCAAGACAGATTATCTTGCTCATGACTTTTCTCTTAGCAGTACAGGCTTCAAAATTATCCCTAGCTTCAACCATAAGTCCTTTATCTATGATAATTCCACCAGCGTTAATAATATCTCAAGGAATGGGGAGTATAACCGCTTTAGCTTGGGTATCAATAGCAAGCCTTAGTTGGTCTGACTCATTAGTTGCTATCGATAATAATTTATTTTTTATTGTATTAGTTTGCGCTACAATTGTTTCTCTTCTCGGAGGAAGAATAAGAAGTAGAGCTCAGTTACTTCAATTATCAATTTTTATTCCAATTGGATCTTTCTTGAGTCAATGGATATTAGTAAGTAAAGATAAAATATCTTTAATTGATAAACAAGAATTTGTTTTTTCTATAGGGGGAGTATTTTCAGATTCCTTGTTATTGGCAATAGTAATGCTCTTTACTATTTTATTTATTCCTATTTTTGAATCGATATTTGGACTATTAACTAAAGCAAGACTACTCGAATTAGCTGATAAAGAGAAACCTCTTATTAGAAGATTGTCTCTTGAAGCTCCTGGAACTTTTGAGCATACCTTACTTATATGTGGTTTGGCAGAGGAAGCAACAAGAATGATTGGTGGCGATATTGATCTAATTAAAACTGGAGCTTTGTATCATGATGTTGGTAAATTACATGCCCCTAATTGGTTTATTGAGAATCAGGATGGTTCAAAAAACCCTCATGACGAGATAGATAATCCAATTAGAAGTGCAGAGGTATTACAGGCCCATGTTGATGAAGGATTAAAGTATGCTCAAAAAAATAGACTACCTAAACCGATAGCAGATTTTATCCCAGAACATCAAGGCACTTTGAAAATGGGATATTTTTTTCACAAAGCTAAAGAGAAAAATATCAAGATTAAAGAAAATGATTTTAGATACAATGGTCCTGTCCCTCAGTCAAAAGAAACAGCTATTTTAATGCTTGCTGATGGATGTGAAGCTGCACTAAGAGCTATGAATATTAATGCATCTGATAAAGAAGCTTTGGAAACAATTTCTAAAATTATCTACTCACGTCAACAAGATGGCCAATTAATTGATAGTAATTTATCAAAGGGGGAAATTTTTTTAATAAAAAGAGCATTCTTGAATGTATGGAAAAGAATTAGACATAGAAGAATTCAGTATCCATCAAGCAATAATAATACTTTTTCTTAATTTTAATTTATAGCCTAATACTTCTTCTATGTTTTGGATTACACCAATATAAAAGAGCTGAAGTACTTAATAATGTTGTCAAAAGAGTAAACCCACCGATTCCAAAAATGTCTTTAAGAGTTATGAGCCTTACCACTGAATAAGGTCCCATACCAGAAATTACCATTGATAGAGAAACTAAAGTTAAAGTGACTCCCCACTTTTTCTCTGCTAAAAGAGCTGCTGAAGAAACTATTCCAACTATCGCAGCAGGCCAACCAAGACTTATGGCGAGAGTTATATTCGCAACTTTTAGTGGTGGTCCAAAACTTATTATTAATGCGATTATTGGGAGTGCAATTATATTGCTGATTAAACCTACCCATGAAAGTGCCCAGTATCCTAGTAATCTTTCTCTCATTATTTACTGCTTAAAATATTAAATCAATCTACAATATAAAGAGACTATATTTAATTCTACTTAATAATCCTAAGAAATAATTTAATTTATAGGATTTGAGAGAAACGTTTTCTCAGAATTTTCTAAGTTATCAAATTGTGGGTGAATTGAATTTTTCTTCTCCGAAAATACAAGCCTATTTATAGCATTAACGTAAGCAGTCGCAGCTGCAACTACAACATCCGTGTCAGCAGAATGACCAGAATATATCTTATTATCTCTTCTTATTCTTATTGTTACTTCTCCCAGAGCATCAATACCTTCAGTAACCGACTTTACCGAAAATTCAATTAATTCATTAGGAACTTTAGCTAATTTATTCAAAGCCTCGCATACCGCATCAACGGGTCCAGTCCCTATTGATACAGCAGTATCCTCAGTATTATCTTCCGTATTTAAAAGCGTAATGGTTGCGGTAGGCTTAGATGCGTTTCCACAACTTACTTGAACGAGACTTAATTGAAATTTAGCTTCTGGGAGCTGTACTTGTTCACTAACAATTGCTTCTAAGTCTCTATCAGTAATTTCTCTTTTCCTATCAGCTAAATCCTTAAAACGAGTAAAAGCATCATTTAAGTCTTCTCTATTTAAGTCGTATCCCATCTCTTCTAGTCTTGCTCTTACGGCACTTCTACCACTAAGTTTTCCCAAAGATATTTTATTGTCATTCAAACCAACAGTTTTTGCATCAATAATTTCATAAGTTAATCTATTTTTTAAGACTCCATCCTGATGAATTCCAGACTCATGCGCAAAAGCGTTAGCTCCCACAATTGCTTTATTAGGTTGAACAGTCATTCCAGTTAAGTTAGAAACAAGCCTAGAGGTTTTTGTTATTTCTTCTGTTCTTATAGCTGTAAGAGGAGTTGGTGAATCTGGATTCCTTTTGAAAAAACTATTAAAAAAACTTTTCCTAACATGTAATGCAATTACTAATTCTTCTAGAGAGGCATTCCCGGCTCTTTCACCAATTCCATTAATAGTGCACTCTAATTGTCTTGCTCCATTTTTTACTGCTTCTAAAAAATTAGCAACTGCTAAACCTAAATCATTGTGTCCGTGAACTGAGATTACTGCCTCATCAATATTTGGAACATTTTTATTTATATCGGTAATTAATTTCCCAAATTCACTGGGGGTTGTAAATCCAACAGTATCAGGGATATTTATTGTTGTAGCTCCTGCAGAAATTGCTAGTTGAATCACTTCATATAAAAAATCAGGATCACTTCTTGAGGCATCTTCACAAGAGAACTCAACATCATCTACCAATGATTTTGCATAGTTGACCATTTCTGGAACTATTTGAAGAACATCTTTTCTGGATTTTTTAAGTTTGTGTTTAAGGTGAATATCACTTGTTGCAATAAAAGTATGTATTCTTTTCTTGGGAGCTGGACTTACAGCTTCATAACATGCTTTTATATCACCTTTGGATGCTCTAGCTAAACCGCATATAATAGGGCCATTTTCTTTCCCTACAGCATTGGCAATTTTATTAACAGCTTTAAAATCCCCTTGACTTGCAAAAGGGAATCCTGCCTCAATAACATCTACACCTAATCTTGCCAATTGATGCGCGATAGCAAGCTTTTCTTCAAGATTTAAGCTGGCACCAGGAGATTGCTCTCCATCTCGAAGAGTTGTATCAAAGATCAAAATTCTTCCGGGATCTTTGGACATTAGCAAGTAACACTTAAGTTTATATTAAGCTAATAAAAAAAAATTGACTAGATTTTGTTTAATAAAAAATTTTTTATAGGCTTTAAACTTAACAATATTGGTTAAAAAACTGAAAAAAAAAAAATTAATCCTAATTATTAAAGTATTGTTTTAAGATTAAAGCTTTTTTTTTATAAAAGGTTAATTTTGATTTTATAAAATTACAGGCATAAATTTGCAAAAGTATGACTGGGCAATACCCCAAAAAAAATACCTTAGGTCAATTAGCAATAGTTTTACATGCTCACCTACCTTATGTCAGAAAAAATGAAAAAAACTCTTTAGAAGAGGATTGGTTATTTCAGGCGATTTTGGAATGCTATATACCACTGCTGGAAGCAATAGAATCATCCAAACAAGCAAATCCTTTAAACACAAAACTGACTATAAGTTTATCTCCAACATTATTATCACTCTTAGATAACAAACAAATACAAGATACATTTCCTAGTTGGATCAAAACACGGAATTATTTCTTAAACGAACTTCCTCAAAAAGAAAAAAATGCCTCTGCATTTTTAATTAAAAATCTTAATGACAAATTCTTATATTGGCAAAAATGTTCTGGGAATTTAATAGAGAAATTTAGAGTTTTAAATAAATCTGGAAATTTGGATATTCTTACGTGTGCGGCGACACACGGATATTTGCCAATTTTAAGGGAAAATCCAGAAACTGTTAAAGGACAAATTAATACTGCCATTAGGAGTCATGAAAATATTTTTGGAATTAAGCCTTTAGGTATTTGGTTACCTGAATGTGCATATTATGAGAATTTAGATAAAATACTATTTAATTCTGGAATTAGATATGCGATCTTAGACGGTCATGGGATTCTAAATTCTGCACCAAGACCCAGGTATGGCGTCTATGCCCCAATCTGCACAAAAAAAGGTGTTGCATTCTTCGGGAGAGATAGTGAGTCAACCTTGCCCGTTTGGTCTGCTAAGGATGGATTCCCTGGTGATAAAGTTTATAGGGAATTTCATAAAGATTTAGGGTGGGAATTGCCTATTTCAAAACTCCAAAAGAAGGGCATTTCAACTAAAAGACCCTTGGGTTTAAAGTTTCATAAGATTACAGATGAAAACATATCTTTAGGCAAAAAAGAGTTTTACTTGGAAAATGAAGCCAAAAAGAAGGTCGCAGAACATGCCCATACTTATCTTCTTTCAAGATCCAAACAATTAGAAAAATTAACTATATCTTCTTCCTTTAGGCCATTATTGGTAGCTCCATTTGATGCAGAATTATTTGGTCATTGGTGGTTTGAAGGACCCCTTTTTATTGAAAATATTTTAAAGAACTCTAGTAAATATTCAATTATGTTAACAAATTTAAAAGAATTTTTACTTAATAAGCCAAATCTTCAGATTTGTGATCCATCTCCATCAAGCTGGGGGCAAGGTGGTTATCATAATTACTGGATTAATGATGCAAATGCGTGGATTGTTCCAGAAATCACAAAAGCAGGCTCAACTTTTGTTGATTTGTGCTCAAAAAATTTTAATAATGACTTATCTTCAAGACTTTTCAAGCAAGCAGCAAGAGAATTACTTCTCTCCCAGTCCTCTGATTGGAGTTTTATTTTAAGAGCTGGAACCACAACTGAGCTTGCAAAAGAAAGAATAGAGAGACACTTGTTCAGATTCTGGAAATTAGTTGAAATGATTAAAGATCATTCTAATATCAATTTAAAATTTCTTGGATGTATTGAGGAGGAAGATAATGTTTTCCCAAATATTAATATTAATGATTGGCGAAAATAAAAATATTAATTTAACTTAAGCATTCCTAGCTTTACTTTTAGAGGAGAATTTATAAACATCTTACTCATTACGTAAATTAATTTTGGAAGTGGAAGTGTATTAGTGAGAAAACCTACCCATTCATTGGTCGATAATCTAAAGAAATTTGAGAAAAAGCTTCTTAATCTTCCCTCGTCAAAACTCATTAATCTTCTCAGACCGTACTGGTAAAGTTTGTGCCTTTGTGTTAATTCGTAAGGCCATAGAATATCCCAACCTTTTGTTGCCAGCTCAAGCGAACTTAGATGAGGTTCTTTTAAAAAGATTGCTAATTTTTCTGCAAGGAGTGGAGCCCTTCTTAATAAAGATCCGATCATGTATCCTGATGCAGGATGAACCATACTTGCGGCTCCTCCAAAACCAAGTACAAATTGTTTTTTAAATGGGAGGGGTAAATTCATTGGGAAAAGGCAATTCTCTTCATGAAAAATTTCATTTACCTTAATACCCCTACTATTTAGTCTTTTAAAAAGTCTTTTTTTTAGATTTTCTTGTGATAATGCAGGAAAGCTAGCTAATGATGTTTCTTCAACAAAAAAAGTTTCATTTCCAAGATCCATTGCATAAAGAAAAGAAGGAGATGATAACTTTTCTTCATTGTTTAAATGATTTGGGCGAAAATCCATTAATACAAACTGTTTATTATTAACAGGTGGCGATGAAAATTTACCTACAATTCCATACGCAGCTTGTTGAGCGATTTCATTTTGAAAGGGTCTTTTTACAAAATTACTTTTATGACCGCTTGCGTCAATGACCAACCTCGCCTTTATTTTTAGACCTGAAAAGCAAATCACTTCAGATATTTTATTTTTCTCTTTAATTTCTTTGGCTGTCTCATTCAACCATTCAATTCCTTTACATTTTTTTAAAAGTTCATTTTGAAAGGCTTCTTGATTTATTAATCCATAATCGTAGTTATGTTTTGTAGGAGTATCCCCCTTTTTATTTTCTCCATTCCCAAAAAAACTAACTGTTTTACACCATCGATGAGACAACAAAGAATCTAATCCTAATTCCTCCAACTCAGACGCCCAGATACCATATGTATTCTCCCATTTTTCATTTGGAGATTTAGTTGATATTCCCTTAATATTTAATTCCTGCTTGGCTAATTCAGAAGCTAAACATAACGCTGCAGGACCAGAACCTAAAATTAAAATATCAAGAATTTCCATACTTTTTAATTAACCATTCTTCTGTTAATTTTCTTCCCCTAAGTTAAGTTGGTCTGTTTCCTCTATTTGTTCATGAGGAACTAATACCACTTCTGATAAATGATCACCTTCATCTAATCTTTGTAATTTTACTCCAGTTGCAGCTCTAGATTGCTGAGAAATTTTATCTGCGTTTGTTCTAACTATTACACCTTTTTCTGTCACAAGAAGTAATTCTTCTCCCTCGCCAAGAACCTTCAAACAAACTAATTCATCATTTTTAATTCTAAATTTTATCGCTCTCAAACCCATCCCTGCTCTTTTTTGTAATCTAAATTGAGTTACTGGTACTCTCTTACCTAGTCCAAATGCACTTGCTATTAATACCCAGGGACCATCTGAAGAGTTTACCTCAATATTTTCAACAACTTCTTTATTGAGTTCGACAAATTTAGCCAATTGATCAACCAAATTAGATGTTAAAACATCCATGGAGACTAGATTATCTCCTTCTCTCAAATTCATTGATTTAACCCCTCTTGCTGTCCTGCCAAGTGGTCTTAATTCATTAATATCTAGTCTAAAATGAATCGCCATTCCTGTTTTTGAGCCAATTAAAACACTATCACCTTCTTTTGATAATCTTACCCAGGTTAGGGCATCTCCATCCTCGAGATTAATTGCTATTAAACCATTTGAACGAATTTTTGAGAAAGCAGATAGTGCAGTCCTTTTTATAAAGCCAGCCTTGGTTAGCATTAATAAATAACTATCGTCAACAAAAGAATCCACAGAAACTAGCGAAGTTATTTGTTCCTCTCTTGGTATTGGAAGAAGTTGAACTGATGGAGTACCTTTTGCTGTTCTGCTACTCATAGGAACTCTATATGCTGGGAGGGCATAAGCTACTCCTCTATCACTGAAAAGCAACAGAGTATCATGATCATTACAGCTAATAAATAATTTCA
>QCCW01000026.1 GCA_003281125.1 Prochlorococcus sp. AG-347-N23
GATCAATCGATGATGAATGATGATGTAGTTGAAAAATATAAAAAATATTTGTTGAATAAACCCGTTTTAGCTTTTTGTGCGGAAAAATTTACATTTAAAACAGAGAATTCTAATTTTCTAATAGATTCAGATATAGATTTAAGTGGATCATTTGAAAATCCTGTTTTAGGAGGTAATCTATCTCTAAATAATGGATATATTAATCTTATTAGCACCATTAAAGATAAAGATTTAGAATCTTATAATCAAGTTACTGAGCTTGCGAACAAACCTTTTAAAAAACAAAGTAAAAATAAACGAAGGGAAGATAAAAAGTATTGGCCAGAAACTAATTGGAATAAAAATGAGAATATTGAAATAATTTCAAATGAAACAATTTTGGATTCAGTCCTTCTAGGGGAAACTTTGCCTAATTATTTAGATAATTTGAGTTTTAATAATCTTAAATTAAAACTTGGACCGGATTTTAAACTTCAGTACTCTGAGTTGATTCAAGCTTATTTAGATACAAAATTAGACCTTAATATAAATGGCAAAGTAGGGAAAGATTTAAATGCCAGGGGTTTAATTTATCTTAAAAAAGGTAGAGCAAATTTGGGTACTACCCCATTTAAACTTGATAAAAATAAAGATAACTATATTTTATTCGCATCAAGAAGTGGAGTAGTCCCCTACATTAATTTTTCTTTAGTTAGTAAAGTTCCAGATTCCATAATACCTATTAGTGAAAATAACCAGGATAAAAATATTTCAGGTGATCTTGATGAAAATGCCACTTCAAATGGTTTTGGAGCTGTTGGGATTGGCAATACAAGGCTTATCAAAATTGAAGCTTCTTACGAAGGATTTTTAGATCAATTATCTTTTGAAGATGAAAATAAAAGAATCCAATTAAGGAGCACTCCAAGTTATAACAGATCGCAAATAATTGGTTTGATTGGAGGCAACTCTGCAAATTTGATAAATAGAGCATTTATTTCACGACTTAATAATGCTGATGCTTTCAGTGAAAGATTTCAGTTATCTTTGTATCCAGCGTTAATTGAAAATGATGATTCTTTAAATAATATTTTTTCTAATGAAAATTTAGACATAGAAAATGAGGGCCAATCATCCTCTAATGAGGAATTTTCTTCTCAAGCTTGGGTAGCTGAAATAGGACTTGATCTTACTGATTCAATAAATTTTGCCTTTCAAACAGTTCCAGGTAGAGATGACCTTCCACCTACAGGAATTTTTACTTTTCAGGCCAATCCAAACCTAGAATTATTAGGTTCTTATGATTCTGATGGGGATTGGAAAAGCCAAGTTCAATTATTTTTCAGATATTAAATCATCAATAAAGTTAGTTCAAAGAATCCTTAATTTGAATTATTATTAAATTAATTAAAATATATACATGGCTAATATCTTTGAAGTTCCTAAACCAGGTAATGATCTTTTAGAAAAAGCTGATCAAGTTCGTTTGGCATCAGTAAAAATAAGTCAGACTGAAAATCAAAATAGAATTAAAGCTTTAAATTTTATGGCTGATTATTTAGTAAAAAATACTAAAGAAATTTTAGAGGCTAATAATGAGGACTACATAAGAGCAGAAAAGAAAGGAATTTCAAAGGCTTTACTTTCTAGATTAAAGTTATCAAAAGAAAAATTAAATTCAGGAATTGAAGGAGTAAGAAAAGTTGGAAATTTGGCTGATCCTTTAAATCAAGTTCAAATCAAAAGAGAGCTTTCCAAGGGATTGTTCTTGGAGAGAAAAACTGTGCCTATAGGAGTCTTAGGGGTTATTTTTGAATCAAGGCCAGATGCTGTTATGCAGATTAGTTCTCTAGCCATAAGATCAGGTAATGGAGTAATGCTAAAGGGCGGCAGTGAAGCTAATTTTACTAATATTGCAATAGTCAAAGCATTGCAAAAGGGTTTGTATAAATCAGGTATTGATAAAAATGCAATATGCTTACTTACAAACAGAAAAGATAGTATGTCTATGTTAAATCTTGACAAATATATTAATTTAATAATTCCTAGGGGAAGTAATGAATTAGTTAAATTTATTCAGGAAAATACAAGAATTCCTGTTTTAGGACATGCTGATGGAATTTGTCATTTGTTTATAGATAATGAAGCAAATCTAGAGATGGCTTTGTCAGTCGCTTTGGATAGTAAAATTCAATATCCTGCAGCTTGTAATGCTATTGAAACTTTATTAGTGCATAAAGATATTGCACAAGATTTTCTAGAAAAGGCCATACCTTTATTTGATTCCAATGACGTTAAATTAATTGGAGATAAAAGATCAGTTGAATTAGGAATACAGTATGAGGCCACTTTAGAAGATTGGCAAACTGAATATTTAGATTTAGTCCTATCAATAAAAATTGTTGATAATCTTGATGAAGCCGTAACTCATATTCAAAAATATAGTTCAAAACATACAGATGGAATAATTACGGAAAATTTAAGTATCGCTAATAAATTCATGAATGTAGTTGATAGTGCAGGTGTTTTTCATAATTGCTCTACGAGATTTGCAGATGGTTTTAGATACGGTTTAGGAGCTGAAGTTGGAATATCTACTCAAACTCTGCCTCCAAGAGGCCCTGTTGGTCTTGAAGGGTTGGTGACTTATAAATATTTCCTAAAGGGAGATGGGAATATCGTAGATGATTTTTCATCAGGAAAGGCTATCTATACACATAAAGATCTTTAAAACCTTTTAAGATGGAAACTTTTTTAAAAATTGAGAATATTAAACTTTGGGCTAGGGTTGGCGTTCTTGATGTAGAAAGAGAATTAGGACAACTATTTATTTTAGATATATTTTTGTGGACTGATTTTGAAAAATGTACAGTAAATGATGATATAGAAAAAACAGTTGACTATTCAAAATTAGTTCAAATTTTAAAGGATCAATCAAAGAAAATATATTGTTTTACAATCGAAAAATATTCAAAGGCAATTTTAGAAATCATTAATCAGGAATTTAAGCTTTCTAAAGTTAAGATTATTTTGACAAAAAGTAACCCTCCAATAACAGGTTTCGATGGGAAGGTCTCAATAGTAAGAATTCTTGAAAATAAATAAAGTATTGGAAAAAAGAAATCCCATTATTTTAATTCATGGTCTTTGGAATACTTCAAGTATTTTTTCTTTTATTACCTCAAAACTTGATGATATTGGCATTGAATATTTTGCCCCAACTCTTAAGCATTCATATGGAATGACTTCAATTCTGGATTTGACTAATAAATTAAACGAATTAATTTTAGAGAAATATGGTTTAGAAAAAGAAATAGATATTTTGGGATTTTCTATGGGAGGAATAATTGGTAGATACTGGCTTCAAAAATTTAATGGGTATAAAAGAACAAGAAGATTAATATCTATAGGTTCCCCTCACAAAGGGACTTTGATGGCTCAATTAATACCTAAATACCCTTTTAGAGGAATATCTGAAATGAAAATAAATAGTAAGTTTTTAAGAGAACTCGCAAATAATGATTTTTTTCTTGATGATATTGAGTGTATAAATTTCTTTACTTATTGGGATATGATGGTTTTCCCTGGCTGGTGGACAAATTTAAATTTTGGGAAAAAAATATCAGTAAAAGTATATAAACATAGAAACCTTGTAAGAAATAGATCTGTGGTTGACAAAATAATCGATGAAATTATTATGTAGCTCCAGATAAACCTAAGTGTCTTATTAAGGAATCAGTTTGTGGCTCTCTTCCCCTGAATAGTTTAAATATATCTAATGGAGGTAAGCTTCCTCCTAAGCTAAGTATTGTATCTTTGAATTTCTTTCCTATTAACTTTAAATCTTCAGGGTTTTCTAGATCAGCTTCTTCAAACATTGAAAATGCATCAGCACTTAGAACTTCAGCCCATTTATATGAGTAATATCCGGCAGAATATCCGCCTGCAAATATATGACTAAAACAACAAAGAAAGTGATCTTCTTGAATTGGTTCAATAACAGTAGTTTGTTTTGCAATTTCTCTTCTTATTTCATCTGCCGTTTTGCCTTCGTTTTTATCAAAACTACTGTGCAATCTAAGGTCTGTAATTGCAAAATGTAGTTGTCTAAGAGTAGCCATACCACAATTAAAAGTTCTATTCTTTAGGAGCTTCTCAAAATTCTCATCAGATAATTTTTCTCCTGTTTTGTAGTGCTTAGCAATATTCATAAGTGTATTTTTATGAAAACACCAGTTTTCCATAAATTGACTTGGAAGTTCAACTGCATCCCACTCAACGTTATTGATGCCTGCTGCTTGAGGAAGATTTACAGTAGTAAGCATATGTTGAAGACCATGACCAAATTCATGGAAAAGTGTCTGAACTTCTTCAAAACTCATCAAACTAGGTTTATCTTTTGATGGAGGAGTCTGATTACAAACGAGATAAGCTACTGGGAGAGTCTTTTTGCCAACATTATTTTTATTTAAACATTCATCCATCCAAGCCCCTCCTCTTTTTGATTCAGGTCTCGAATATGGATCTAGGTAAAATGATGCTATTTTGTCATTTTCTTTATTGAGGATATTAAAAAATAAAACGTCATCATTCCACAGAGGTGCCTCATCAGTTGCCTCGACTACTTTAATTTCAAAAAGCTTTTCACTTAATTTAAATAAACCTTTCAAAACATCATTTAGTGGGAACCAAGGTCTCAAAGACTCTTGATCCAAATTGAGCTTTTCCTTTCTAAGAAGTTCAGACCAATAACTAATATCCCATGGCTCAATATTCTGTGATTTTGAAAAACCATTAATTTTAGAAAACTTATCGAGGGTTTCTAATTCAATTTTTGCGGTTTTGAATGCTGGTTCTCTCAATTCTTCTAAAAGGTTTTCAACATTTTTAATTTCTTTCGCCATTTTCGTTGACAAACTAAGTTCTGCCCAACTTTTATAACCGAGAAGATTAGCTTGTTTAGTTCTAAGAGATAAAATATCTTCAATGATTTGAGAATTATTTTTTTCTCCTTTAGAAGCCCTACTAACGAATGCCTTGTATAGTTTTTCTCTAAGATTACGCTCGGTGGCATATGTCATGAACGAAGTATAAGTTGGAATATCTAGACTTAATTTCCAAGGACCATTTTTAATATCAACTTCTTCATCTTTTTTTAAGTGATTGTGTGCAGAAATTGCCATCAATTCAAGTACTCGTTCAGGAAGACCATCGACTTCAGATTTTTTATTTAATATTAAAAACCATTTGTTAGTGGCATCAAGAACATTGTTACTGAATTCGGTTGACAGCTTTCCGAGTTTTTCTGAAATTTTGTTAAATTCTTCTTGATCTTTTTTTTTCAGTGAAATTCCTCTATGTTGCATCTCAAGAATTTCTTTATCTAAAATTCTGTTTTTAATTTGATCAAAATTATTTGTTTCTTTAAGCTTGACTAAAGAATTGTAAATTATTTTGCTTTGCCCGAATTTATTACTCAAGCTGATAATTTCAGGAAGAAATTTTGAATAAATATCTCTTAAACTTTCAGAATTATTTACTGCATTTAGGTGACTTATTACTCCCCAACTCCATCTAAGAGTTTCATTGACTTCATTTAGGGGATTTATTACTTTATCCCAATTTAAATCATTATGAATCAAACAGTTAGATAATTTTTTCTCTATGTTTTTAAAATCATCTGCTATCTTTTTTAGTACTTCTGGGAATTGTTTACTTATGTTTTCTGGAGTAAATTTTTTAAATTGTGGTAACTCTCCATATTTAAAAATTGAGGTATCCATTTATTAAGATAATTTAATTAACTAATGTTGGTATTAATCCCACCAATTTAGCTAAAGAAAGCTGCTGACTGAGAGCATTAGTTGAAGATTCGTATAAATTTATGGCGATTTTGGGCCAAAAACCAATTACCAATGTAGGCAACAATAAACTGAAACCAATAGTCAATTCTCTCCCATTCATCTCTTTAACTGTAGCTAGTGCTGGAATTCTAGGGCCAAAGAATACTCTTCTGCACATTGATAATAAGTATATTGGTGTTAGAACTAATCCTATGGCTGCAATAAGAATCGTAATTGATCTAAAGATAGAGCTAAATCCTTCTTGGCTAGTGATACCTAGAAATACAGTTATTTCACTTATAAAACCGCTCATTCCAGGTAGCGCTAGAGAGGCCAATGAGCTTGCTAAGAAAAAAGCAAAAGTTATTGGCAAGACCTTTGCTAAACCGCCCATATTTGGTATGGAAAGAGTATTTGTTCTTTCATAAAATGAGCCCGTAACAAAAAACATAGCTGCAGCTATCAGTCCGTGACTGATCATTTGAAGCATTGCTCCGCTTATCCCCAAAGCATCCACTGCTCCAATCCCTAAAAGAACGAAACCCATATGGCTCACTGAACTACATGCAATTCTCCTTTTAACATTATCTTGCGCAAATGCATTTAGTGCTCCGTAAATTATATTAATGATTCCAAGAATAATTAATGCAGGGGCAATTTGTAGATGTACTTCAGGAAGTATTTGAACATTGAATCTTAAGAGAGCATAGCCTCCCATTTTTAAGAGTATTCCTGCGAGCAACATTGACACTGGTGCATTAGCCTCTCCATGTGCATCTGGTAACCAAGTATGTAAAGGAAAGATAGGAAGCTTTACTCCAAAACCAATTAAAAATCCTAAATAAGATAACAATGCTAGATTTCCAGTTACGTTTTTATTGGTTAAATCTGTAATATTTAGAGTAAAAGTATCACCACTAAGAGCAAGTGCTAAGCCACTTATGAGTATTAATAAAGAAGCTAAAGCTGTATAAAGAATAAATTTAGTGGCCGCGTATAATTTCTTTTTCCCTCCCCAAATTGCAATCAGAAGATACACGGGAACCAATTCAAGTTCCCATGCCAAGAAAAATAATAGGAAATCTTGAGAAAGGAAAACTAGTGCTTGTGCTGATGCTTGAACTAATAAAAGAGCAAAATATAAGTTAGATTTTTTCTTGATTTTCCAACTAGCCGCAGCTGATAAAAATGTAATTAACCCACTCAAAGCTACTAAAGGAGCAGATAACCCATCTACGCCAAGAGACCACTCTAAGCCTATTGATGGTAACCAGGAAGCTCTCTCTACAAGTTGTAAAGAGCTATCTGAAGTATTGAATTTTTGAAAAAGTACGCCGATTATTAGTAAAAAATCTATAAATAAAAAACTTAACGAGATATTTCTAGGGAGTGAATTATCTTCTCCTTCTGTTGAACTCAAGAAAGGCATTATTAATGCCCCAATTAAAGGTAGTAAAACAATAGATGATAGCCAAGGAAAAGATTCTAAATTCATTTATGTAATGAATAATTTTTTTATTCTAGTTGAAGTTGTACTAGCTTGAGACTATAACATTAAAAATGTCTAAGTAAAACTACTTACCAGAGATAGTACTAAATTGACTGCCTGTTGTTTGAACGTTTAAGAACGGTGCTCTGCTAGCTACACCTAACTTCTCCCATGCTTTCACCATGGCTTGACTGACGTTTTTACCATTTTCTTTTTTACACAAAGCTAAGATACTTGGACCAGCTCCACTAATTGCGCATCCTAGAGCGCCTGCATTTAGTGCGGCATCTTTAACTTCTAATCCACCCTTAATAAGTTTCCATCTGTAGGGTTCATGTAACTTATCAAACATTCCCTCTTTTATAAGTTCCGCATTACCTGCTTTTAAGCCGTTTAGTAACAAAGTAAGTGCCCCCATATTTGTAACTGCATCAGATATGGGTACATTCTTGGGCATAACCTTTCTTGCTTCACTTGTGCTTAGACGAATCGCAGGTATTGCTACAACAGCTTTAATTGAATCGTGCCAATCACATCTAATGATTCTCCATCTTAGAGAAGAAGATCTGGCTGTCAAACAAAGCCCACCCAGAAGAGAGGGAACTACATTATCAGGATGACCTTCTATATCAATGGCAAGTTCAAGGAGTTTTTCTTTGGACAAAGGAGAATTCATTATTGCATTTGCTCCGATTAATCCAGCAACTATTGCTGTAGCACTACTTCCAAGCCCGCGTGCAGGCGGCACTGCCAACTTAACTCTTGCTTCAAGTGCAAAAGGATCCATATTTGCGTTCTCCCAAACTTTCTGAGCTGCTCTAAAAACTAAATTTTCAGGTCCTCCTCTTAAATGATTACCATCTGTACTTTCCATTATTAAATCAAATCTATCTACACCACCTTCAATTCTTGTAAAAATAAACTCATTATATAAATCTAATGCTGCTCCAAGACAATCGAATCCAGGCCCTAAATTGGCAGTTGTGGAAGGCACTGTTACCCTTATTTTTTTACCTACTTCAGGAATATACATTTTTTGTTTTTAAGTTTTTAAAAGCATTTTTGCTCTACAGGCTGCACTAAAAAGTCCAAACTCTTCATCTAAAATTACTTTCATAGGTATTGTTTTAAGAATATCTTTTAATCTTCCCTTGTCGAAAAATTGTTTTAAAAATAAATCTGATTTAAAGTTTTTGAAATGTTTAGATGCTGTTCCTCCAGAAATCCATAATCCGCCAAAGCATAATTCTTGAAGAGCAACATCTCCTAACAGAGAGGCATAAGCGCCTAACCAAATCTTCTCAACTTCAATCATTAGCTGATCCCCTTCTTTAGAAAGGTTACAAATTATTTCAGGAAGTTCTTTTCTCGCAGCATCAAAAATTTTAATTTTTTTTAAATATTTTTGTAGAGGATGGTTTTGGGCATCAGGTTTGCTTAGTCTCCATTCGGCAATTCTTGATAAACCAGTGCCACTAATAATTCTTTCACAAGATATTCTTTCAACTTTTAGATAATTCTTAAGCCAAATTTTTAATTCCCATTCTAATCTTGACTTTGGGGCGTACTCAACATGACCTCCTTCACTAGCTAAAACTTTTACCTTTTTCCCTGATATTATTCCTCTTGCAATGCCCAAGCCAGTTCCAGCTCCAACAATGGCATGCAAATCATTATTTGCTCCTTCAGCATGGGATCCATTTTGGATAGTAGAGTATTGATTTTTTTTCAAAAAAGGTATTCCATAAATCTGTACAGCGAAATCATTTATTAGCTCGCAGCTTTTAAAATTAAATTTCCTCTGCAAAGCACTTCCAGAAATATTCCATGACAAGTTTATGATTTTTGCGTTGTTGTTAGATAATGGACCAGCTACGGCGAAACATGCAGAAGAAGGATGATTAATATTTTTGCATTCTTTTTTGAGAAAATCTTCCAGGATTAGTTCAAAAGAACCCCAATCAGACGATATATATTTCTTTTTGAATATTAACTTGGGCGAATTATTATTTATTTCTTTTTCGAAAATTCCTAATAGAACCTTTGTACCTCCTAAATCGCAAGCGAGAAAATTCATATATTAGAAATTATTCTGTTCTCCCTTTTTTTTCTATTTGTTCATCCATTAATTTGAAAAGATTAGGTAAGTTGAAAATTCCTAAATTTTTTCCATTCAAAGCTCTTAAGGCGACTGAATCAATTTCCTCTTCTTTGTCTCCAATTACTGCAATTAAGGGAACTCTGCCGAGAGTTGCCTCTCGTATTTTATATCCTATTTTTTCATTCCTAATATCAACTTTTGATCGGTAACCACAATTATTTATTAATTTATTAAGCTCTAAACACTTTTCAATATTTCTATCAGTAATGCTCAATAAAATTATTTGATAAGGCGCAAGCCAAATTGGGAATTTTGCCTCATATTGTTCAATTAATATTCCTATAAATCTTTCAAAGGATCCTAAAATTGCTCTATGTAGCATAACCGGATTTCTTTTTTCATTATTAATATCTACAAAAGTTGCATTCAATCTGATAGGCATTGAGAAATCAACCTGAATAGTTCCGCATTGCCAAACTCTATTAAGACAATCTTTTAATGAGAATTCTATTTTTGGACCGTAAAAAGCCCCCTCCCCTGGTTGGAGTTCCCATTTTAGATTTTTATTATCTAGAGCTTTGCTAAGAGCCTCTTCTGATTTATCCCAAATCTCTTCACTACCTACCTTTTTTTCAGGACGAGTTGATAATTTGATAATGATTTCATCAAAACCAAAAGTTTTATAAACCTCGAAAACAAGATCTATAAAAATAGATACTTCTTCTTGAATCTGCTCTTCTGTACAAAATATGTGCGCATCATCTTGAGTAAAGTTTCTTACTCTCATTAGTCCGTGAAGTGCGCCAGATGGCTCATTTCTGTGACAAGAACCAAATTCAGCAAGACGAATGGGTAAATCCTTATAACTTTTTAAACCTTGATTAAATACTTGAATATGGCATGGACAATTCATTGGTTTAATTGCATATGTTCGATTTTCTGATGCAGTAGTGAACATATCGTCTCTAAATTTTTCCCAGTGACCGGATTTTTCCCAAAGAGATTTATCAACAGCTTGTGGGGTTTTAATTTCTAAATAATCATTTTTTTTGAGTATTTCTCTTATGTACTCTTCCAGTACTTGGTAGATTGTCCATCCATTTGGATGCCAAAAAATCATTCCTGGAGATTCTTCTTGTATATGAAATAGTGAATGTTTTTTACCAAGTTTTCTATGATCTCTTTTTTCCGCTTCCTCAACTCTTGTTAAGAAGTCATTGAGTTCTTTTTCTTTGGCCCATGCAGTTCCATATATTCTCTGTAATGCTTCATTCTCACTATTACCTCTCCAATATGAACCTGATAATTTAAGTAATTTAAAGTGTCTCAAATGCCTAGTGTTCGGTACATGAGGCCCTCTACACATGTCGATATATTCTTCGTGCTTGTATAAATTGATAAGACCTTCTTCAGGAATTTCTTCAATTATTCTCAATTTAAAAGTCTCATCTCTTTCTTTAAAAGTTTTAATTGCCTCTTCTTTAGAAACTTGTAAAATTTCAATGTCATAGTTGGTTTTTATTAATTTATTAATTCTATTTTCGATTTTTATTAAATCTTCAGGAGTAAATCTGTATTCAGAAAAAATATCATAATAAAAACCATCTTCAATCACAGGCCCAATAGCCATTTTAATATCAGAGTAAATTTGTTTAACTGCATGACCAATAAGGTGAGCGAAGGAATGTCTTATTATTTCAATTCCTTCTTTATCTTTTGATGTGATGATTACAACTCTGGAATCTTTATTTATAGGAATTGTTGCATCTAGAAGAACATCATTTACTTTCCCAGCAATTGTTGCTTTAGCTAATCCAGCACCTATACTTTGGGCAATTTCTAGAATAGTAACAGATTTTTCGAAAACCTTTTTTGAACCATCAGGCAAGGTGATTATTGGCATGATTTATTTCTCCATTTCAAAGAATCCCAATTTTGATTTAACTCTTTTTAAAGTCTGATTTGCTAAATCTTCAGCTTTTTCCTTCCCTTCATCAAGGATTTTATTTAGTTGATAAGGATCATTAATTAATAATTTATATTTTTTTTGAATAGGTTCTAGTGATTCAATAAGTTGTTCAGTGATTAATTTTTTAAATGTCCCCCATCCAGTCTCTAAGAATTCATTTTCACATTGATAAATTTCTTTGCCAGATAATATTGAATAAATCATCAAAAGATTTTTAGATTCTGGTCTCTCAGGGTTGTTAAACTCAATTCCAGTATAACTGTCACTTTTTGCTCTTTTAATTTTTTTTGTAATTATTTCAGGAGGATCTAATAAGTTAATGCGACTGCCCTCATTTGGATCACTTTTGCTCATCTTTTTTGAACCATCAATTAAACTCATTATTTTTGATCCATTCTTCATGATGATTGGTTGAGGGATCTTTAAAATATTTTTATCCTTACTAAATCTGGCATTAATTCTCTGTTGTGCAATATCTCTTGCAAGTTCAAGATGTTGTTTTTGATCCTCACCTACTGGCACGAAGTCAGCATCATAAAGAAGGATGTCTGCAGCCATAAGTATTGGATAGTCAAATAATCCAATAGATACATTATTTCCTTGTTGAATGGATTTTTCTTTGAATTGAATCATTCTTTCCATCCAATTTATTGGGGTCATGCAATTTAATATCCAACAAAGTTCTGAATGCGCTGAAATCTGACTTTGAACAAAAATTGAACATTTACTGGGATCTATCCCACAAGCGACGTACAAAGCCGCAGTAGAGATAGTGTTTTTAGATAATTCTTTGGGATTATATAAAGCTGTTATTGCGTGCAAATCGACTACACATAGGAATGTTTCATATTGCTCTTGCAGCGTAACCCAATTATTTATGGCCCCAAGCCAATTCCCAATATGTAAATCACCAGTTGGTTGAACTCCCGAAAGAATTCTTTTTTTATTTGCCATCCTCTTCTACTTCGCTAGATTGGATCTCTTCAGTGGATGTACTTTTTACAGGTCTTGCAAAAGGATCAGGTGCTGTTTTTGTTTTTTCTTCATAAGAGTTTTGTGATTGTCTACTCAGAGAGTTTTTATTATTTTTTGCGTATTTTGTGATTGATTCAATCAATTTTTCGTCTTTGATCATTTCGCTAAGTGTTCTGACAGAGAAACCCAGAACTGCAACGGTAGACCTTAATTGAAAAGTCTCTTGTATTGATTTAACAGCTTTCATTTCGTTATCACTCAATCTTATGCGGAATCCTCCTCCATCTCTTCTGCCGCCCGATCTATCTCTGAAATTAGATCTTTCATTGTTTTTGATCCTCACCTACTGGCACGAAGTCAGCATCATAAAGAAGGATGTCTGCAGCCATAAGTATTGGATAGTCAAATAATCCAATAGATACATTATTTCCTTGTTGAATGGATTTTTCTTTGAATTGAATCATTCTTTCCATCCAATTTATTGGGGTCATGCAATTTAATATCCAACAAAGTTCTGAATGCGCTGAAATCTGACTTTGAACAAAAATTGAACATTTACTGGGATCTATCCCACAAGCGACGTACAAAGCCGCAGTAGAGATAGTGTTTTTAGATAATTCTTTGGGATTATATAAAGCTGTTATTGCGTGCAAATCGACTACACATAGGAATGTTTCATATTGCTCTTGCAGCGTAACCCAATTATTTATGGCCCCAAGCCAATTCCCAATATGTAAATCACCAGTTGGTTGAACTCCCGAAAGAATTTTTTTTTTATTTGCCATCCTCTTCTACTTCGCTAGATTGGATCTCTTCAGTGGATGTACTTTTTACAGGTCTTGCAAAAGGATCAGGTGCTGTTTTTGTTTTTTCTTTGTATACCTTTTAACTGCATTCTTCTTATCCCTTCAATTTCAGATTGCCAGGCAATATGAAGTTCTTTCAAGAGTCTTTTTTTTGTATTTTCAATATTTTTTGATGAACTTATGAAAAACTTCCTTAAGGAAAAAGGTATGTTTGTTATTTCATTCTTATTCACATCAAAAGTAATAATTTTGTTTAAAAAGTCACTTGAAATTTGAGACTTTAGGTCTTCTATCTGATTTTTGGCATCTATTTGGTTAGAAGTTAAAGCCACCAACCAGATTGGCATATTTTTAGGAAACTTTTCCAGCCACAAAAAATCATTTGCCGACAAAGGCAAGTTTATAAAATACAAGATTGCATCACTCTTCAAAGCTTCTTCTGGAATAACTTGAGAAGAATTGTATTTAGGCAGTTTTTCGTATAAATCAAAGTCAAACTTATCTGCTTTAAAATTACTTTTCAAAACAGATTGAAAACTTTGATAATCTTTTTGTCCAATGCAACTTATTTTTTCTTTTTCACATCTATTAAGAATCGATTCAAGTATTTTTTGTCTTTTTGAATTCTGTTTTTCTAATTCATTTGTTGTTTCAAGTTCTTCAAAAAAATTTAAATCTTCATTACATAAATTTATCCAGCCATCTAAATTATTTGGCTCATTAAATTTAGGTTTATCATTCTTCAAGTAAAAATATCCCCCCAAACTCAACGCAAAAAATCCTATTGAGCCTCCTGCAAAATGAATT
>QCCW01000027.1 GCA_003281125.1 Prochlorococcus sp. AG-347-N23
AATATTTAACGTAAGAAAATATAAGACTCATTTAATCAAGTTAAAGCAAAAAAATAACGACTGCGTTGATTTCTTTTAGAAATTTAAAAATTAGTTAATTGCAGCTATTTATTATATAGTTTTATAGTTTTTGGAGTAATTTTTCTTTGTAAATCCTTGCTATTATCAGATTGAAGCATATTGAATAATAAGTTTTTGGAACCTTATGATTTAGCAGTTGTTGGAGGCGGTGCAGCTGGTTTTATGACAGCAATTACTGCTGCTGAAAATGGAGTAAAAAGAATAATAATTCTTGAAGGCACTTCAAAACTTATGGAGAAAGTAAGGATTAGTGGAGGTGGAAGATGTAACGTCACCAATGCGACATGGATACCGAATGAACTAGTTGATAATTACCCCAGAGGTGGAATTCAGCTCTTGGAATCATTTAATCGTTTTGCAGCTGGAGATGTTTATGAATGGTTTGAGAAAAAAGGGTTAAAATTAAAAATTGAGGAAGATCTAAGAGTATTCCCAGTGTCTAATTCTTCTTTAGATGTTATTGATTGTTTGAGAAAAAGTGCTTTATCAAAAAAAGTAGAGATATTAACAAAATTTTTTGTAAAAGAAATTTCAAAAACTCCAGATAATTTATTCAATATTTTTAGCCTTAAAAAAGCAAAGGTAATTTCAAAAAATATTGCTCTTTCAACTGGAGGTAATCCAAGCGGATATAAATTAGCTCAAAATCTTGGACATAACATTGTTAAACCCGTACCATCGCTTTTTACTTTTTCAACACAAGAACCAAATTTGTATGAATGTAGTGGGGTATCTATAAAGGGCATAGATATAGAAATTAAATTAAACAATAAGAATTTTCAAAATAGAGGCGATTTACTAATAACTCATTGGGGTTTTAGTGGGCCAGCAGTATTAAAACTTTCATCCATTGCAGCAAGGGAACTTTATAGCCAAAAATATAAATTTAACCTAATTATTAAATGGTCTTCTTTAAGTTATAGGGACTTAAAAGATAAAGTTAATTATTTAAGATTAAATAAAGGCAAGGTAAATCTAATTAACAGTAGACCTATTCCAATATTAACGAAAAGATTATGGATTTTTTTATTAAAGAAAATAGCTATTGATAATGAGAAAAAGTGGGCTGATTTACTGGCGGATGAAAGGGAGAAAATGATAAATATTCTAATGAGGGATAAATATATAATTTCGGGCAAAGGTCCATTTGGAGAGGAATTTGTTACTTCCGGAGGCGTAAATATTAATCAAGTTAATTTTAAAAGTATGGAGAGCTTAATTTGTCCAGGGTTATTTTTTTCTGGAGAAGTTTTGGATGTTGATGGGATCACAGGTGGATTTAATTTTCAACATTGTTGGACAAGTGGATGGATCGCTGGGATGGCAGTCTCAAAGTTAAATCATTAAATAATAAATTAATAAGCAATAAATCAGTAAGTAACAAATTAATAAGTTTATCTTTTTTTTATTAAGTATTAGAAGGAAAAAGTTTTTTGAAGAAACTTTAATTTTAAAGTTTTAATTATTGGTGAAGATTAATGAAGAATCTTGTATCAAAAAAAGAAGAAGAGGAAAGAAGATTAAAAGCTTTAGCAGAATATAGGATTTTGGGAACCAAGCCAGAATCATGTTACGACGATATTACAAAAATTGCTGCTAAAACCTGTAATGTGCCTATTTCTTTAATGACTTTGGTAGACAAAAATAAACAATGGTTTAAATCCAAAATAGGACTTCAAATATCAGAAACTAGACGAGATTGGTCTTTTTGTACCCATGCAATAAAAGAAAATAGTCCATTAATTATTAATGATGCTTTCCAAGATGAAAGATTTATAAATAATCCATTGGTAACAGGAGACCCCAAGATTCGTTTTTATGCAGGTTTTCCTCTTAGAAATAGTGATGGTAATAAACTTGGAACTCTTTGTGTAATAGATAGAAAGCCAGGAAATCTAACTACACAACAATTCAATATTATGGAATTATTATCCAAGCAAATAGTTTCATTTTTAGAGCTTAGAAAAAAGTCATTGAACTTGCTAGACGCATTGTCTAACTTGCATAAACAGGAAGGGATTTTATCTGTCTGTTCATATTGCAGAGAAGTGAAAAATAATGAGGGAGACTGGATGCATTTAGAAAAATATCTTTCAAAAATAAGTGATATTAGATTCAGTCATGGGGTTTGTGATAATTGTATGGAAAAACATTTCCCAGATGTAATCGAAGTATGGAATAAAAAGGATTTTTTTGAAGATGGCCAGAAAAGGTATTTAGAGTCTTAGATTTAATACCTTGCTTTTACGTTATTAATTTATTTCTAAACAAATTTTTCATTTGGTGGTTAGGATTGTATAAATTTTGACTCGAACATGTTATTAGGAACTTTATTAACAGGTGAAATTGCTAAGAGTGCATTAGTAGCATATGTTCATTATTTAGGAATTATTTTGTGTTTCGGTTCTCTTTTATTTGAAAGATTGACTCTCAAAGTAGGTCTTAATAGAAATGAGACGATCTCAATGATAATTGCAGATGTGGTTTATGGTTTGGCAGGAGTTGCAATATTAGTTACTGGGATTTTGCGTGTTAAGTATTTTGGTCAAGGAGGTGATTTCTATACAGGTAACCCTGTGTTTTGGATAAAAGTTTCTCTTTACATTCTGGTGGGATTACTTTCTTTATACCCAACAACAACATATATCTTATGGGCTATTCCATTAAGTAAGAATAAATTACCTGAAATATCTGACAACCTAGTTAAGAGGTTCAGACTCATCATTACTACTGAATTAGTTGGCTTTGCAACAATACCGTTGTTTGCCACTCTTATGGCTAGAGGTGTAGGTTTAGGTTGAAAAATTTATTTCTAGAAAGAAATTGTTTAATAAGTGCTAACAAGCTATATAGATGGAGTTTAAGTTATGAGATTTCTAAATCTATAAAGGAAATTATTTTTGTTGGTTTAAATCCCTCATTATCTGATGAAGTTTTCTTAGATAATACAACAAAAAAGATAATCAAAATTTCGAAAAACAATAATTATGGCAAAGTAAAATTAATCAATCTATTTGCTCTTATTTCAAGCAAACCAGAAAAACTTTTTAATCACAAAAATCCTGTTGGTCATCTAAACAATAATCATATTAATAAAAACTTAAAACACTGGTCTGAAAATAAAAATTGTGATTTATGGTTAGGTTGGGGTAACAAAGGGAAATTTCTGAATAGAAATAAAAAAATATCAAAAAAAATAATGCAATATAACTCAATTAGGAAAAATAATTTTGATAATCCTCTGGGGCCGCTTTTAATTAAGAAAACAAACAAAGATAATCCAATACATCCGCTATATTGTTCTGATAATTCCATCCTCCAAACTTATTTTTAGGTAGTAAGGCTCAAATGCAAACCAGTATTTTTAGCTATTCCACTAAATATGTGTTAGTTTTTATTTGTTATGTTAACCATATATGAAAATTTCAAAGCAACTAAATAAACTAAAAAACTTGAATGTTGAGGCAGAAAAATGCTCTACGAGAAAAGAAGCTATAAAAATAATTAATAAAGCAAATAAAGCACAAAGTAAAATTAACAAATAAATAAAAAGTAATTTCACTTATTCATAATTTATAATTTTCAAATATTTAATTTAAACAAATACACCATATTCATTTCTTAGCATTTATGTCTTTGAAAATAATTAAAATAAGGAAATCTCACGAAAGATTTAGATCGACTAGAGAATGGCTAAATTCGATGCATTCATTTTCTTTCGCAGAGCATAGAGATCCAAAATGGGATAATTTTGGGAAAATAAGAGTTATAAACGAAGATATTATTTCTCCTAATGCGGGATTTAATACACATTCGCATGCAAATATGGAAATAATTACTGTCGTTACAAAAGGAGCAATAACTCATAGAGACTCTTTAAATAATCTTGGAAAAATTCACAAAGATGAAGTACAAGTTATGTCTGCAGGCACTGGAATCTCACATAGCGAGAAGAATGAAGAAAATGAGACCTGTAAGTTGTTCCAGATTTGGATATACCCTCAAAAAGAAAATATCAAACCCCGATATGATCAAATTTCATTAAATGAAAAGTTGTGTGATAATCTTATTTTTAATTACAAAGACGTAAAAAATAGTAAGCTTTTTCTAAATCAAAGTATCTCTTTATGGCGTTGTAAATATAAGCCAATTAAAGAAAAAAAATTGCCATTAAAAATCGATAAATATAATTGGATACAAATAATAGAAGGTAATCTTTTATTAAAATGTAAAGACTCTAATTCAAACATATGCCTCGAATCTGGAGATGGCTTGGGTTTTGAAGTTAATTATTATGATGATGTCTCTATAGATACTGAAAAAGACCTAGATTTTCTCTTATTTTCGATGCCTACCTTGTAATTTATACATTACTTTTACCCATCAACTCCTTTATTAAATGCATTTAAGGCTTGCAAAGCCATATTAAGGTGAACTTCCATAGCACCAAGAGCGATTAAAGAATTTGGTGATTTATCTTTTAGTAAATTCTCTTTTCTTTTTGATAACTCATTAACTACTTTCTTAGTTGAAGCTTCCCAAGTATTTAATAACTCTTCAAATTCTCTTTTTTCGGGACTTTCTATTTCTGCTAATTCATCAGAAAAATGGGAATCCTTTTGTGCCTTAAGCATCAAGTAACTTAATTTTTTATGACTTATTGCTTGAGGTAAATTGTTAGATTCACTCATTACTAGTAATCAATTTATAGTTAAAATCTAACTAATTAAGTGAATATTTGCTAGAGGGGAGACGGTTGTGATGACCGACCTGAAAATTACGAAATGATATTTTAACAAAAAATGGATTTATTAACCTTTAATTTTTGACTTATTAGTTTCTTGAAATAATCTCCACGCTCTTCATAATTTTTAAATTGATCAAAACTAGAGCATGAAGGTGAGAATAATAATGTTCCAACCCTATTATTTTGTAAATAATGAAAAACAAAATTTAAAAGCTCTTTTAGTTCTGAAAATTCAAAAATATTTTTTTTAAATCCTTCATTAATAAGCGCCATTTTAAGGACTTTTGAGCTTTCTCCAAAAAGGAAAACACATTTAACTTTTTTCTTTAAAACTTTTATCCATTCACTATATTCATTCCCTTTTAATCTCCCCCCAGCAATGATTATTATTTGACCTTCAATTGAATTTATTCCTGCAATAGATGAGTCAAAATTTGTAGCTTTACTATCATTAATTATTTCCAGATCATTATTTTTATAAATTGTTTCCATCCTGTGGGGTAATTGTTTGTAATTAGATAAAGAATCTTTAATCTTCTTCCCAGATAATCCAACTTTTCTAGCTGCTGCAATTACCAATAAAAGATTTTGAAGATTATGCATTCCTTTTAAAGAAAAATATTCAAGTTTGAATAATTTCTTTCCTCTCTCAACAATGTATGCTTGATCATCTATCCAATAATCGCATTGAATAAAATTTGATTTATCGAAACTAGTTGTTATCCAAACCCCACTTGATAGCGAACTGTAGTGATTTCTCAGATTTTTATCGTCATAATTATAAATTCTAAAATCAGATTTTTCTAGCAAGCTTTTTTTTATGTTGAAATAGTTTTCAAGTGTTTTATGTCTTTCAAGATGATCTTCTGTGAAGGTTGTCCATATTCCAATATTAGGTTTTACTTCTGGAGATATTTCTATTTGATAACTACTTAATTCAGCTATAACCCAATCAATTTTTTCATGTTTTTTGGAGTGAGCAAATTTACATAAAGGTGTCCCAATATTTCCAGCAAAAGGAGCATATAATCCATTATCACAGAGTATATGGCTTAATAGATGAGTAACAGTAGTCTTGCCATTAGTGCCAGTAATACCTATCCAATTTGTTTCTTTTAAAATTTCCCATGCAACATTAATTTCTCCAATTACTTTAATTCCTTTTTTTTTTAATTCAATAATAGTTATATGGTCATAAGGTATTGATGGACTTACAACAACAGATTCGATCTCTTTCACAAAAGGTTGAATTTCTTCAAATACAAATTCTTTATTCAGAGAAACTAGTATATTAAGCTCTTCTAATTCTGTTTTCCTTTCTAAGAATTCTATCCCATCTTTACTATCCCAAACGATTACTCTCTTATTGATGCTTCTCAAATACTTGGCAGCCCAAAATCCAGATTTACCTAATCCAATTACAAGATTAATATTTGCTTTACTAGAATGATTATCTATCATTAAATCTATAATTGCATCTATATTAATTGTGTTTAAGTGGTAATTCAATCATGAGATCTTTCTTAAGTATTTATAGTATTTGCAAAAGAAAAGTTAATTAATGGAAGAAAATACTTCAAAATATTGGTTCTCTTGGTTTTATGAAAAGTGGGAGAAAAATGCTCCAGGCGAATTAATTGAAAAGGGTTTAACTCCATCTCAGATTGCTGAGCGCTTTGTTAATGAAAACCATGATAGTTTTATTAAATTGTCAAAAAAAATTGATGAAAAAAATTATGATGCCTTAACAGAATTTATGAAACTTTCAGAGAGTGAATTACATATCTTGAAGTATTTTCTAAAGTTAGTAAAAATGAAAAATTTATAAGAAGTTACTAAGTATTTCAAGGCTTTTTTCCCATAAATTTTTTCTTTCTTTTTTATTCATAGCGAAAGGAGAAGTAGGGGATAGTTTTGGATGACCTCTGAAATTAAATCTAGGACCATAATGGTCACCGCCTCTTGCATCTGGTGAAGTAGCTGCAAAAAGTTGAGGTAAAGCACCCATCTCAGCAGTTTGAAAAATAGGGCTAAATAATTCCAATGAGAAAATTTCTAATGGACTAGGATTAGGTTTTTGAGCAGTAAAGAGATTTGTTTTTGCAATTCCTGGGTGAGCAGCTAAAGAAAGTATATTTTTGTGTTTTAAGTTTTCATTTAGTTCCAAAGCAAACATTACATTTGCCAATTTGCTATTTGAGTAAGATTCCCATTTGTTGTAATAGTTCTCAGCTTTAAGATTTTTCCAACCAACTTTGCCAAAAAATTGTGCTCCAGAAGTAACCGTCACTATCCTAGATTCTTCTTTTTTTTCAATAATTGGGAGTAGCTTTAGGGTCAAAAGCATGTGAGATAGATGATTAACTGCAAATTGTATTTCATATCCCTGGGCACTAAGAGTTTTAGGCGGATGCATAATGCCTGCATTATTGATTAGTAAATCCAAATTTTCAAAATTATCAAAAATTTTGGACTGAACTTCAACAATATTTTTTAAATCTGATAAATCTAATTCTAAAGGTGTAAATAATCCTTCAGGATTAAGACCTTTGAGTTTTTTGAGAGTTTGATTAGCTTTTTCAAGCGATCTACAAGCTATAACAACATGAGCATTTTTTTCTGCTAAGGCCTTTGCAGTGTAGTATCCAAGACCACTATTCGCACCAGTAATTAGCGCTGTTTTGCCTGAAAGGTTTGGAATACTAGATGATTCCCAGTTAGAGATTTTAGGTCTTGAGATAGTGGCAGTCATTTAGTAATCCTGCAAATTGCTTTGAAATTTAACCAAAATTTAATTACTTCTCCACTTTAAATACTGGAAGTCAGTATCGTGAGCTCTAATTGAAGGAACAATTTAATATTATTTTTCAATTACATATTGCCATTCGTTATTTTGAGATAAACTTTTCTCTCTAATTAACTGTAATTTCCTACTGTTTATTTTTATAACTATCCCATTAGTTGGATATTTTGCAAATATTTTTTTCTCTAACCAATTTTTTTTATATATTTGGATTTCGCTTGTATGATTTGTGAAGTAACTGTCAGGGGTGTTGAAGCCACATTTTTTAAGATAGTTAAGGGTTTCGTATTGATTAAGTCTTCCATTAAGTATTTGGAAACAGCAAAATCGGAGACTTTCTCCAATCCCTTTCTTATTATTGAGGTATTTTCTTGTAATTCTTTGGGAAATGCCGGCAACTTGGTTTGTAGCGTATAGTTCACCTCTAATTTGAAAATCTCGTTTGATAGGAATACAATCGGGGACATTTTTAATTTGTTTAATTTTGCTTGAGACATCAAATCCTTTTTTTGTAATAGCTTTATTAAACTTGCCATCTATATATCTAATTGCAATAGCACAGCCATCAATTTTTGGTTGAATGCTTAATCTTGTTTTTTTTAATAAACTTTCCAAAAATTCTTTATAGTTTTCCTTGGCTAATTTTGGCAAAAGTTTATTATTTTTTTGATTAAAGTAGTTAGGCTCTGGATCAACAGGAATAAAGAGCTTTTCAAGTTGCTTAAATGCATCATCCGAAATTATGCCTTCACCTATTCTGTATTGTTCATCAAGATACTTAACATCTCTCACTAATAAATTATTCATAATAATTTTTATAAATATTTAAAAATCTTTTAGAAAAAATCATTTTAATAAAGATTTGAAAACTAAAATTAGATCTAAAAAGTAATTGACCTCAAAATATCCTCCTACGCAGAGAGCGATTTAAGAGTATAAAATGTAATGATCAAGTGTTTAAATTAAATACTTCAATCAAACATATTTACTTAAAAGTGAAATAGGAAATTTAAAGGATTAATTTACTGGCAAATTTTTGAAATTTCTATCAATACAAAAAAAAAAATTTTAAAGTTATGAGAAAATGTCATTTTTATTAAAAGCTCAAAATACCTGGGAAAATTTTGCGAAATACAAAATTAATGATTATGCAAAATTAAGAAATTTTGATTTTGGGCCAAATAACGAAAGTTCAGTTTCAAAATTATCGCCTTTCATTTCTCATAGAATATTATCGGAATATGATCTGATCCATGATATTAAAAGTAAGTACAAAATCAAAAATTCAACTAAATTTGTTGAAGAAATATTTTGGAGAGTTTACTGGAAAGGTTGGATGGAAAATAGACCTAAAGTTTGGCGAAATTTTATTTTAGAAAACAATCTCGATTTTGATTATGAGCTATATGAAAGTGCAATTAATGGCAATACGGAATTAGATTTTTTTAATTCTTGGGTCCATGAATTAAAGCATTACAACTATTTGCATAATCATACAAGAATGTGGTTTGCGAGTACTTGGATATTTAATTTAGGCCTCCCATGGCAATTGGGAGCAAAGTTTTTCTTTAAATATCTTTTTGATGGAGATGCTTCATCTAATCTCCTTAGCTGGAGATGGGTAGGAGGATTGCAAACGAAGGGGAAACAATATCTTTTTTCATCATCAAACCTCAGAAAGTTTTCAAATAATAGATTTAATGGAGAAAAAATAAGTAATCAACAAATTTTTCTTGAAGAATCTAATCAAATACCATTTGAAGATGAGATTTATAAAAATGATATGGATCCTAAATCAGATTATCTGATTATGTTTGAAAATGATCTGCACCTTGCAACCCTTAAAAATTTACTTCCAAGCTATAAAAAAGTATTTATTATGATTTTAAAAAATGAACAAAGACAAATTAAATTGTCTGAATCTGTTTTGAAATTTAAACAAAAATTGGTCTCTGAATTTGTAGAGCAATTTGATAATCTTGAACAGGTTGATCCTTATTCACTGGAAAATACTTTTAAAAATACCAACGAAATAGACATTATTTATCCTGGGGTGGGAGAAAATAATGATTTCATAACTGAGTTTAAAAATTTACACCATAAAAAAATTTTTAATCTTGTGAGGGATGAAGATTTATTTGCTTGGAAATTTGCTAAGAGAGGGTTTTTTAAATTTAAAGAAAATATTCCAAAAATAAATCAGAGAATATTGGAAAATTTTAAAAAAAATAATTTTTAACTTAGTAAAATTCCTAATAAGGAAATAACCCTTTTGGTAAGTAAGTATAAATACTTATTTAGATGCGAATTTTGCCCTTTAATCCACGATGGATACTGTGACTAGTTATTTTTACTTAAGGATAATTTTTTATAGTGCTTTCAACAATTCTTACCAAGTCGTTTAGCAAAGATACTGCTTTATTAATTCTTAGAGTTATAACTGGAACTGTTCTTATTCATCACGGTTATGAGAAATTAGCAAACATAGAAAATTTCGCGGATGCTTTTGTAAGACCATTACATCTCCCATTCCCAATATTTTTATCATACATAGCGGCATTTTCAGAAATAGGTGGTAGTTGGTTACTTATTATCGGCTTAGCCACAAGATTCGGAGCTTTGGCAATTGTGGGAACAATTTCTGTCGCTATATATCATGCACTTGTTACTTCAGGTTTTAATATTTTTTTACTAGAGCTTTTACTTTTGTATTTCGCCTCAGCAACTTCAATTGCATTAACAGGCCCTGGTAATTTCTCCTTAGATGAAATCATAATAAGAATTTTGAAATCAGAAGATGAGGATGAAATTATACCCTCAACAAAAGCAAAAACTTCCAAGCAAATTGAAGTTAAAGAAGAAACAAGTAAAGGTGGCTTATTTCAATTTTTACAAGCGAACATACTCTCAGATACTTCAAGCTAACTTTTTAGGATAAAGGTTATTTATTAGCTCTAGCCTTTTTCGATAACTGTTTCTCTTTTCGAGTTTTATCTTAATTGTTGCTTCAGAAAGACTTATAAATAGTCCTACAGCTGTTACCCAAGATAAAAAAATAAAAGGGTTTTCTGGAATTTCTGAGAAATTCATATGAATAATACTTCTTTTTTAAAACTGACTGATCACTATATGTTTTTCAACCTAAATATACAATTTAGAAATATTTAAGGATTAATTTCAACTTTTTCCCATTTCTTATTCTTTTCCCAAAGATACCGTTTATGAACAGGCTGTTCTAATTTAAGAAGATCTACTGAATCGATTTCAAAATTTAGAACTACAAAATTTTCTGACTTGGGTAGATTCGACAATATTTCATAATTAGATTGGACTTTTGGGTTTATTTTCTCTCCAGGAGATCCCCAAAACCAAGAAGATTTTGATTTTTCTGATAATAAATCCCAATAATTTTTGTTATCAGTTAATTCATGTATTTTTCCTTTGAATCTATATTGTGATTTAGTTTTCAAAAAGAACCATAATATTTCTGCATTAGGGTTAGATTTTAAATGTCCAATTTTTTCACTTCTTCTGTCTGTAAAAATAATCATTGAACTATCTTTGTGCCATCCTCTGAAAACAACTGTTCTTAATCTTGGCTCATTTTCTTCGCTGACTGTTGCAAGCTGTATCCATCTATTAGAGAGTGACTTGCCCTCTTTTTTTCTAGAAGATTTTAAATCTTGCCTCCAACTGGGTATGTTGTTATCAGGCATTTAATTTAGGCAATATAAGACCACTTTTCTTTTTGTATTCTTCGAATGAATCATATTTTGAGAGCGATTTATCTTTTTTTATCATTCTTGGTAGAAAAACTATAGAGAAAAATATTGCAAGAATTACTAATGGTATGAAACTCATTGAAAGTATGGCGAATGATAGATAAATTAGTATTTCTCCTAGATAATTTGTATTCCTTATATTTTTGAAAAATCCTTCTTTAATTAGATCTTTTTTTAATTTAAGAGAAAAATATTTTTGGGCATCACTAGCAAAGTGTAGAAACACACCAATTATATTAATAGATACAGATGCAGCTATTACGATATTTGGAACAGATTTCTGAGATGAGATAAGAATGTAGGGAGCTACCCAGTAACTTCCGAGGAAAATAAAACCAGTAACTGAAGTTAAAAAATTGATTTTTTCTTTAAAATAAGGATCTGGGAATATCTTTTCTTTTAGAAGCCAAAGTAATCCATAAGTACCATGCAGAGCTAAATAAACGTAGGGAGCGATCGTAAAATTATCAAAAAAAATCATAAGACTTACCACTACAAATGCCGTGAGCCCCTTATGTAGATTAATTATTTGATTAAGTTTCATCTTTTTTAATAATCTAAAAAATGAAATTATTTTTTGTGGATATAACTTAGGTCGTCAAAAGTTTTAATGGGCGATACTGGATTCGAACCAGTGACCACTACCGTGTCGAGGTAGTGCTCTACCACTGAGCTAATCGCCCCAAATTGAGGAATTTTTAATCCCCCTTATAAAAAAATAGCAGGTTGCGTTTCATTTTCTAAGTAATTTAACTTTCCATCGTTCTCTTTTGGTGATTTCTAAATTTAGAATTTCGATAAATCCTTTATTTTCAAGTTCTAGTTTGTCGCCAATTTTTAGATTAATTGTTGGCTTATTAACTTTGCTTCCATTTAATCTGAGCATTCCATTTTCTATCCTTTCAATGATTTTGGTTCGTGATACCCTAAAGCCAGCTGATGCTATAGCATCTAATCTTGTTGAAGCTTCTACTGTATTGACAAGTTTTTTTGATCTTCCAGAAGGTATTTGTAATTCATCTATACCTACTACATTAACTTT
>QCCW01000028.1 GCA_003281125.1 Prochlorococcus sp. AG-347-N23
ATTTATATGTTGTAATAAAGTCTGAATTAAGAAAGAAAGAATTTCTCAAAATGGTTGGGAAATATTTTGATAAAAATTACCTCAGCAAATATTTAAATATAATTGAAAATTGTGATCTTGCAGATTTAGAGAATATTAAAAAAATAAAAGATTACTTTATTATTAAAAATATTTTTTTAGATATTGTTGTTTTAAATGCAGGATTGCAATATACAGGTTCTTTTTACCCAAAAGTATCAAAACAAGGCATAGAACTTACTTTTGCAGTTAATCATCTTGCACATTTTTACTTGGTAAATATTTTACAAGATTTTGTTAGAGATAAAGAAGAATCTAGAATCATTATTACTTCATCAGATGTTCACAATCCAAAAAGCCCAGGTGGAAATATAGGAAAGAAAGCCGGACTTAATAATCTAGTTGATTTTAGAAAAAAAATTTCTGGCCAATTTTTAAATTTTAATGCTGATGAATCTTACAAAAATAGTAAGTTATGTAATATTTTATTTGCTAAAGAACTTATAAAAAAATTTAAAATCACCTCTAGTAAAATTTCTGTAATTACTTGGGCGCCTGGCCTCGTAATACCAAATGATGATTCAGGTTTTTTTAGATACAGCAAAGTTTTTAATCTCTTCGGGTATTTTATATTTTCTAAGGTTGCGAAAAATATTTTAGGAATTACTGAAAGTATAGAAAATGCTGGAAAGATTCTTTCTGAGATTGTCCTTGATTCAAATTTAAATAATATTGGTTACATAAATTTGAGTAATAAACTTGTTTCATTTAAGAAACATAAATTAGTTGAAAGTAATGTTAGTAATGAAGCAAATAGTGATGAGCTAGCTTCTAAACTCTGGATTTTAAGCGAAGAGATTTGTAGATCATTTGGCTTTGTTACTTTCAATATTTAAGGTTTGTGTTGGGAATGCAAATTCTATATTATTAACTGCAAATTCCTCAATAATTCTTAAATTTATAGATTGTTGAGCTTCCATTGCAGCAAGATAATTATTTGTCGGGATGTAATAAACAAGTTCGAAATTAAGACTGAAGTCTCCGAAATCTGTGAAATGACATCTATCAAAAGACGCATCTTTTGTCTCTTTAACTATTTTTTTAATTATTATTGGAATCAATTTCATAAGTTTTGGAGAGGTTTCATAAACAACTCCCAATTTATGCACTAACCTCCTTTTTTTCATTTGTGCGTAATTTGCAATTATTCCATTTGTTAGGGCGCTGTTGCTCATTACTATTACTTCTCCATTAATACTTCTTATCCTTGAGGATCTTACTCCCACTCTCTCAACCATTCCGAGGACTCCATCAGATTTTATAAACTCACCTTTTTGAAAAGGTTTATCAAGCAAAATTGTTATATATTCAAAAAACTCCTGAACTGGATCTTTCAAAGCTAATCCTGCTCCAATACCCCCGGCACTTAGTAAAGCCCAAATAGCAGTCATTTGAACACCTATATTTTGTAAGAAAAATATTGAGCCAATAGTCCATGTTAATGCTTTTATTAATGGAGTCAGTGAAGATACCATTGAACTAATTGAGGAATCATTAATTTTCGATGTCGATTCTGTTAAAGATCTTATTAAAACTTTGTTGAGAGCTTTTATTATGATTATTAATATAAATAATTTCAGAATATTTAATAAGACAGAGATAAAAGTTATTTCATCAGCAAAAAAATAGTCAATAGAAAAATAAAATGAGAGGAGGAAACCTATAGGTTTTATAATTCCAGAGATCACCTCAAAAATAAAATCATCGAAATTTGTTTTTGTTCTTTTGGAGATCTTTTTAAAAAATATTTTTGATAGTTTAGAAATTATTATCGACAATAAAGTTCCAGTAAGAAAAATAGTTATTGCCAGAAGGAAGTTTTCAGTTATTAATTTCATATTAAAAAAACCCTAAAAATTTATCTCTAATAAAATTTTAAATTATCTCTAAACAACAAACCAGTCTTTATTTGCTTTTAATTCATTATTATGTTTTTAATTTCTTTAAATTCTTTTCTATCCGCAGTTTTGCATAATTCAAAAATTATTGATTCAGTTGTCGTTAAGATCGCCCCACTCTGAGTCATCCTCCGTAATGCTATTTCATGATCTACCCTATTTCGACTTCCCATGGCATCTGATATGAGGATAACTTCACATCCTTTTTGTAAACAATCTAAGACTGTTTGTTGAACACAAATATGCGTTTCGATCCCACAAACTATCAAATTAGTAATTTTCTTATTTTTAACTTCTTTAAAAAATTCTTCTAATTTAGCTAAGCTGAATTCCATTTTTTCAATTTTTCTAAATCCTGCTATGGGTAATAATTCAGGTATCGTTACCCCCAATTTGAGTGGGTTCTGTTCAGATATAAATATGTTTTCTTCTAAAATTTGGTAGGCATCTATCAGCTTTTTGATGTTTTTAATTATTGAATCCTTATTAAAAATTGGTCTTATTATTTTCCCCTGAACATCAATAATTAGCAATGCGTAAACTTTGGATAATAGTTTTTCTGAAGAGATTTCTTGATCATTCATCATTTAAATATAAGGATACATTTACCATAATATTTTGAAGAACTTTAGTAAACATTTTAAATCAAAAAGTTGTTTTACTCTCATCTAGGGTTATTATTGAGAATAGCCATGGGTTAATTTTGTCATTATCCTCCCAATACAATGTCGTTACATCTCCTCTTGGTGATGGCTTGCATAAAGATGGGAAGAGGTTAACTCCTCAGAGACTAAAGGTACTTAATTTATTTGAAAATATTGGCTCTGGACAACACCTTAGTGCTGAAGAGGTTCATGAAAAGTTAGTTAAAACAAGCTCCAAAGTTTCACTAGCAACAATTTATAGAACTTTAAGACTTTTAGTTCAAATGGGTTTGTTGCATGAATTAGAACTCAGTGAGGGTGGACACAGATATGAATTGCTTAGTAACGATACACCGGACCATCATCATTTGATTTGTATTAGATGTGGAAGAACAGAAGAATTCGAAAATGAAGAAGTTTTAGAAGCAGGCAAAGTTGCAGCAAAAGTTAATGGTTTTAAACTTATTGAATCCTCTTTAAATGTAAGAGCTATTTGTCCTAATTGCATTTAGCAGGTTTAACTTAAAGTACCGCCACAACTTGACCCTGCACCTGCAGTGCAAGCAAAACAATGTTCTTTAACAGCTACCCCGTAGTCAAAAGTAAATGATTCATCCAATAGATCAAAAAGTGTCTTTGGTCCTTTATTCTCTCGGAAATTTATCTGTTGGTTAAAGTCACAATCATAAATTTCTCCAAGCCAATTTACGCTAATTGTCTTTTTACACATAAGATTTTCTAAGTTTTTTTCATTAAAATTTTCTTTTAGCAATTTGTAATAAGTATTTAGTTTCCCTTCTCTTCTAAGTGATTCTTCATATCTATTTATTGGCATATTAGTTATTGTGTATAAATTATTAAAAACGATATTATATTTTTCGAATAGTATTTTTTTATAATCCTTCTCCAATATTTCCTGAGAAGGTGGAAGAATTGGGCTTACAGGATTATAAACAAGATTTAATTGTAATCCATTTTCTTTCTTTCCATAGCCTAAGTCATTAAGAATTTTTATGGCATTAATACTTTTTTCAAAAACCCCAAGACCCCTTTGAAACTCAACATTATTTTTTTCGTAACATGGTAGTGAAGCCGTAACTATAACTTTATTCTTTGCAAGAAATTGAGGAAGATCTTCATAACCTTCTTCAAAAAAAATTGTCAAATTACACCTGTCAATAATATCAACTTGTTTTGTGCTCAAACTATTAATAAGGTTTTTAAACTCTGGGTGAAGTTCTGGCGCACCACCAGTAATGTCTAAAGTCTTGATTTTGTATTTTTCAATTATTTTTGGAATAAGAGATATGATTTCATTTGACATCTTTTCTGTCCTTAGGGGACTTGAATTGACATGACAATGCTTACAAGCCTGGTTGCATTTATAACCTATATTAATTTGCAATGTTTCTATAGGTTCTTTATATATTGAGGGGAATTTTTCTTTCATATGTATAATTTATAAATTTTCATTCGAAAATTAAAAAGTCAACTATTTTTTTTAAAGTTTGATCTCTTATTAGCAAGTTCAATGAACCAACTTTTATATTCTTTGGGACCATTTTTAAAAACTATATCAAACTTTAAGTTGTCATAAATATCACTAATTCCTATTAAACCAGTTTTTTTTGTAGAAGGTCTCTCAACTTCACCAGAACTACTATCCACAAAAATGATTTTATTATTAATACCAAATTCATTACCTAATATTTGTATAAATTCTAGAAAAGACCTATCACTTCCTCCTCTTAAATAACTTTTCTCATCATTATATTTTTTGGATGTTACTGTGTCTCCAACTCCTACTATTAATGGCATATCATCTATATGAATAGATCTTTTGCATAAATCAATCTTTTCTCTGAAAGATTTTGGCGAATTTCTAAAATTAAAATTAGTTCCAAAAGGAGCTCTGCCTGTCTTAATCTCAATAAATTTATTTAAAAGAAATAAAACTCCGGAATCTTTAACTGCTCCTTTGATAAGTAATTGTATGTCTGTTGATCCAATATCATCTTTAGAAGAGAGTTTAATTGTTTCTCTACCATTCTTATTACCTAAATTTGGTGAAATATGAAGGAAAAATGAGTTTTTGAGGCCTTCCGATTCAGCTTTCAAGATGATTTCATTCATCATCTTTTCAAAACTAATTTGAATAATATTTCTTTTATCAGAATCTTTTTGTACTAAATCAAATAGACTATTAAAATTAATCGTTGGCGAGAAACGTGTTTCACATATAGATTTTACTGCGTGAAAATTGATATCTTCTTGGCTAAGTTCAGGAAAAATATTCTTAACTATGAAATTAAATTTCGGTCTTATTAAACTAGGTACTTTTGATAAAAAATTTAGTTCTTTTTCTGAGACTCCTTCATAACTTATTTCACCGTTGTTGTCTTGATACTCTACTCCACAGGCTGCTAAACCTCTTAAATATAGCTCTTTGTTTTTTGGCTCAGTAATGCTCCCTAAACTCCTTTCTATTATTCTGTTAACTCCTCTTGGACCTTCGTGTTCACCGCATGTTAATACAAAGAATTCCTCAGCAAATTCTTTTACTGCATAAATATATTTTGATTCTAACTCTCTAGTCATTGGATCTTTAACTAAAGGGATACAAACTCCGTCAATGTCTTGAATAAATAAGATATTTTTAGAAGAAATTAATTGTTTTTGTACCTTTAAATTACTTGTCATATATTCCTTGTTTATAATAATTTCTCTTTTTATTTAATCTCTTTTTCTAGAAATTATAAATTAAAAAATTCAATATTTACAATAAATAATTTGCTATGGTCAAAAATTGCTTTAATGTAGAAAAATGTTGTTGGGTAAGAAATTAAAAAAATTATCAAGAATTTCCAAAAATGAAGAATAATTTAATAGAAAACATAAATGATGAAAAATATTTTTATTCATTAATTGAAGATATAGAGAACAGCAAAGTTGGATTCTACAGTGTTGGTTTATATCCTGCATCGTTAGCATACAACTGTGCTATGCATGGAAAATCAAAGAATATTCTCTTAGCTCCTAGGGAAGATAGAGATTTGTTAGGTGCCTTCTCAAATGATGTTCTTTCTGTTATGGATAATGAGATTATTGAAAAGATTAAGAGAATGGGACATTATTCTTCAGAGGGGAAAAGAAAGTCTTTTGATCTAAAAGATCTTCTCTTGGAATGTGAGTTAGTAATTCTTGCTTCAAACAGTAATCACATAAAAGATGATGTTAAACATGCTTTAGAACTAAGAAAAAATTTAAAAAGAGAAAATGTGGTTCTTGGTTGTCTAGTCGGTTCTTTTTGCATTGACAATAAAAGTAAAAACCCTTTTATTCTATGTAATAAATATCCAAATTTAGCTTTTTTTACAGGATTTCATCGTCACGGAGCTTTACGAAATCCACATGATAGTTTTACTGCTAATTTCTGCCATCCTGATCCCCTAACTGCTCTAATAGGAGCTCGTATTTTGAATCAATTGTCCCCGAAAATTCAAGTTTCACCTGGAGTTCATAATATTGAATGTCAATATATAAAATCAATAAAAAATATCTCATCCATATTTGCAGGTTTTGTAAATAACTTTCATTCCGATAAGCCAGGAATGATACCTAGCATAAATACGATATTGTTAACTCAATGTTTAGATCAGGCCGCATCTGTATCATTAAAAGTTAGAAAAGAAAATAAATTAGAAAATAAATATCTTTCACTAAAAGAACTTGGTTATGGTGAAGAAATAATTAGTGCTAAGGAAATAATTAATAATAAATTTTGTGAAAAAGGAGATTATACTTTTTCTCAATTAAATGCTGTTAAGGCTGATGTCTTAGGGAGTATGACTCTACCAACTGAGGGAAAACCAACACGGAATTTTCAAGCAGGACAAGTTTTATCAGATATGCTTTTGCAACTCAACAGATGTCCAAAAGATGTCTCAGAATTTGTAAATTGGTGTAATAAATACTCTCTCAGTCAAGGAGGTTTAGAAGGTCTAAAATCTTTAAAATTTTGGCCAGACATTTATAAAGAATTCAAAATCAAAAATAATAATTGTTCAATGATTAATCTTATTTATTTATGCTTTAATGCGAATTCAGAAGAAAAAAAAGAAATTTATAAGGTTTTAATTAGCTCAGAAGAGATAACTAATTTTTGCCAAGAATCTGTGAAATCTGAATTATCTTTAGAACTAAATGAAAAATTAAAAGGAGATTATCTTTTTAATGATATTGAAGATCTTTACAAAAAATTGTTTATTAACAAAGAGAAAAATGATATTAAAAAGAATGAATGCAGTAATCAAATTTCTAAAAAATTTCCAAGCTATATCAATGTATTGAAAATCATCAATAATTATTTTAATAATTGATTATTTATTTAATTTACTAAAAAGCTAAGTTCTTCAATTATTTACTAATCTTGATTACGAGGTTAGAATTATTATGGTTTTAAAAGGTTTTTTTGAAAAAGGAATTATCACATCGTTCTCATGAACTAAAAGCTCTTGGTTGGAATCAAGAAGATTTAACAAGATACGAAGATTTATGGGACTACAGTCAAAGATGGGGATTAATAAATTTAGAAAGAGAAGACAGACAGTTTTTAAAGAAAGCAGAAAAGTTACTCCCAAAGATCCAAAATAAAAAGATATCAGTAAAAAAAACTATTGAAGAAAAATCATATTATTTATGGTTAAATTTTTACCTCGATGAAATTAATATTTTTAGTAATTCTAATCTTCCAAAAAATAAACATGGTGTATGGACACTCTTAATTGAAGAGGAAATTAAACTTCTTAAGGAATTACAACCAGTTATGGGTCTTCCAGATACTTTAAAAGCCAAAAATCTATTTGAGAATAGAAAGGAGCTCATAAATAAAGCTTTTAGCGAATTTGAAGCTAAAAACAACGATAAGGTTTTCAATTTTGATGATGCTCTAAACAATTCTGAAAAAAATGTTGGTAAGAATTGGAAATCAATTACTGAAAAAGATCCTGAAGCTAATAAAACTTTTCCTACAATAGATTCTGCAAATATTGACAAACTCAGATCTGCTATAAAAGATGATTTGAGTTTATATATGAAAGATAATTACCCTTCATTAAAAAAGGATTTATAAATATTTATCTTTTTTTTGTTTTTTTTTGGGACTTTTTTAAGTTAAATAGATAATAGGATTATTTAAAAATTTTGAGCAACCAAAAGTTCGAGACACTTCAGTTACATGCAGGTCAAGTGCCTGATCCAACCACAAATTCTAGAGCAGTTCCCATTTATCAAACTAGTTCCTATGTCTTTGATAATGCCGAGCACGGTGCGAATCTTTTTGGATTAAAAGAATTTGGAAATATTTACACTCGACTTATGAACCCCACCACAGATGTCTTCGAAAAAAGAATGGCAGCCTTGGAGGGAGGAATGGCAGCACTTGCAACATCCTCAGGACAAGCTGCTCAATTTTTGGCAATCGTGAACTGTATGACAGCAGGGGATAATTTTGTCTCTACATCTTTTCTATATGGTGGGACCTACAATCAATTTAAAGTACAATTTCCAAGATTAGGAATAGAAGTTAAATTCGCAGATGGTGATAGTATCGATAGTTTTAGAAATAAAATTGATGATAAAACCAAAGCAATATATGTCGAATCAATGGGAAATCCTCGGTTCAACATTCCAGATTTTGATGGACTTTCTGCTTTGGCGAAGGAAAATGGAATTCCTTTAATAGTTGATAATACCCTTGGTGCTGGTGGTGCTTTAATAAGACCAATTGATTTTGGAGCCGATGTTGTTGTGGAAAGTGCAACGAAATGGATCGGTGGACATGGAACTAGTATCGGAGGGGTTATTGTTGATGCCGGAACGTTTGATTGGGGAAATGGTAAATTCCCACTAATGAGTGAGCCAAGCGCTGCTTATCATGGGCTCGTTCATTGGGACGCTTTTGGTTTCGGTAGTGATATCTGCAAATCTTTGGGAGTACCTGAAAATAGAAATATAGCTTTTGCTTTAAGAGCAAGACTTGAATGCCTGAGAGACTGGGGATCAGCCCAAAGTCCTTTCAATTCGTTTTTGTTATTGCAGGGTCTGGAAACACTAAGTTTAAGAATAGAGAGACAAACTTCTAATGCTCTTGAATTAGCAAAATGGCTGAATTCTAATTCTAATGTAAGTAGTGTAAATTACCCAGGCCTAGAATCTGATCCATATTACTCAAGTGCCAAAAAATATACTACTGGAAGGGGAATGGGTTGCATGCTTATGTTCTCTCTTAATGGAGGTTATGAAAATGCAGTAAAATTTATTGATTCCCTAAAATTAGCGAGCCACCTTGCTAACGTAGGGGATTCAAAAACATTAGTAATTCATCCTGCTTCGACAACTCATCAGCAATTATCTGAAGAAGAACAATTATCTGCAGGCGTAACCCCTACGATGGTAAGAGTTTCTGTAGGAATTGAGCATATTGATGATATAAAAGTAGATTTCGAACAAGCACTTTCACAAATCACATAGGAAACGAGATTTATTGGCTTTAATAATTCCTAGTAACTATCACAAGATTAGTGATGTTGAGAAAAATCATATATCTTGGATCGAACCAGAATTGGCAAAAAGACAGGATATACGTCCTCTCAGGATTGGTATTTTAAATATCATGCCTCTTGGGAAGCAGTATGAATTTAACTTACTACATCCACTTGGTTTATCTCCTCTTCAAATTGAGCCGGTTTGGATAAAACTTGAAACTCACTCTTATAAAACATGGGATCTTAATCATCTAAATAATCTATACATAACTTGGGAAGAAGCAAATAATCCGGAACCGTTAGATGGAATCATTATTACTGGAGCACCTATTGAGCACTTAGCCTTTGAGGAGGTTAAGTATTGGGATGAATTTGTGAAAATTGTCAATGAAGCAAGAAATTCTTGTGCGAGTACTCTTGGATTATGTTGGGCGGGCTTTGCACTGGCTTATTTGGCAGGGGTTGATAAGCAAGTTTTTGATAGGAAATTATTTGGGGTATTCCCTTTAAAAAGTCTTGTTCCAGGACACCCTTTGATGGGTACCCAAGATGATGAATTTATATGTCCTCAAAGTAGATTTGCGGGATTACCAGATTTGGAAATGGAAAAGGCCCAAAAAGAAGGAAAATTGAATTTGTTGGCTTATGGAGAAAACGTTGGATACACAATATTTGAATCTAATGATCAAAAACAACTTATGCATTTAGGTCATCCTGAATATACGGTGCATAGAATTATTAGCGAAATTGAAAGAGACAAAGAAAAGGGGGATGTTCCTCCTCCTGAAAATTTTGATCTTAATAGTTCAAAAACCGCTTGGAGATCTCATAGAAATTTGCTTTTTCAGCAATGGCTTTGGTTTTGTTATCAACAAGTTAGTCTTAATTAACTTTTTTAATGAGCGCTTTCTATACCACCTAGTCTTTCAAATAAGTTAAGACTTTCTTTATTTAATCCTACAATTTCAACTTTAGAACCACCATTCTGGAACTTTCTAATAATTTGCTCAAGAGCAACAACGCCACTTTGATCCCAAATATGAGCTAAAGACATATCAATTATAATATTTTCAGGATGTTCATAAATATCAAATCCTTGTAAGAAATAAATTTTACTTACAAAAAATAATTGTCCTTTTACCTTGTAGATAGTCAAATTATTTTCTTTAGCTCTTGAGACAGTTATAACTTTTGCGACTTTTCTGCTGAAAAGAATTGCAGCTAATGCAACTCCTGCAATAACTCCAAGTGCAAGATTATGAGGTTTTGTCAGCATTGTAACTGCAAAAGTCATAAGCATTACTGCAGTATCACTTTTAGGTATCTTTCTAATATTTTTTAATCCATTTATATCTGCTGTACTTATTGCGATCGTTATCATGATTGCTACTAAAGCAGCCATTGGTATTGCTCCAATCCAAGACTTCAAGAGGATAATCATAATTAGTAGAGATATACCTGAGGAGAGAGTTGATAATCTAGATTTGCCACCATTTTCAGTATTCATAACAGATTGTCCAACTAAGGCACATCCTGCCATTCCACCAAATAAGGACGCGACAATATTTGCGATCCCCTGTCCTCTTGCTTCTTTATTTTTATTAGAACTTGTATCAGTTACATCGTCTAAAATGTCTTGAGTTAAAAAGGTTTCCATTAAACCTACTAGAGATATTGCAAGTGAAGTCGGTAAAATAATTCCCAATGTTTCAAGACTAAAAGGTACTTTCCCATTTTCTATAGATCCAAAAGGAAGAGAAATACTTGGTAATCCATCAGGTAATTTACCCAAATCGCTAACTGTTGGGACATCTAGATTCAAGAATATGCTTATGAGAGTAATTACTACTATCGCAACAAGTTGAGATGGGACTACTTTTGTGATTTTTGGAAGTCCGTAGATAATTATTAATCCTAGGATTACAAGAATCCAAACAACTGGGATCTGAGAGTTAACTGGATACTGACTTAAAGTTTGATCAATTAATCCTTTTGATTCTTTAATACTTATTCCTAACTGCGGTAGTTGTGCCTGAAATATTAAAAGTGCCAGTGCATTTACAAATCCACTTAATACTCCCGTTGGCACGAATCTCATTTGGTAGGCAAGTCTTAAATATCCCCAAAGAATTTGGAAAATTCCAGTTAATATTCCAGCTGCAATAAGATATGGGACTCCTAATCCAGGAGCTTGTGATTCTCCATAAGCAACAAGTCCAGTCATCAAAAGAGCTGTTGAACCTGTAGCTGAAGTGATCATCCCCCTTCTTCCTCCAACAATCGCAATTGTTATAGATAGGCAAAATGCACCAAAAAGGCCAACTTTAGGATCTACACCAGCTATACCTGAAAAAGCTATTGCTTCTGGGATCATTGCAAAAGCAACTACTAAGCCAGAGAGAATATTTGACTTTGGATCATCTAACCAATTTTTAGATAAATATCTTGAAAAATTTGACATTTTTAGTTTCTTTATAATTAAGAAGTTACCTCATAAAGGAGGCAAAATACCTCGTGGGTCAAAAATATTCTTTAAAGTTTTTAATTCATTCATCCTGTTTCCAAAGGCTAATCTAATTTCTTCCTCATGAGAATCCAAATGATTATGCAATTGGGCTAAGTGTATATTTGGATAAAATCTTTTTAGTTTGCTCCACGATTTATAAATCCATTCCAAAGCGACTTCTTTTTCTTGAAGATCATTTTTTTTCCATGATGCATATATCCATGGTTTCCAAGTACTTTTTCTATGAACAAAAAAGCTTGAGCCATGATTTAACTTTTTAGTGTTGCAACCTAGTTGTTGAGAAGCAACATAACAGGAATTATTTGGTTTATTTTCC
>QCCW01000029.1 GCA_003281125.1 Prochlorococcus sp. AG-347-N23
ACTTAAATTTTTATTATTTTTTTTCTGCCTACTTAATTTTCATTATTCTTTTTATTGCTTTAAATTCATCCTAACTTGATTTAAAGTTTAAAAATTTACTTGTATTATTAATCAATTTATTGAATCTCGCGTGCTAAGAATTTCATGAAATTCAAATTGTGTTTCATTGTATTAATAGGTTCTTTGCCTCTGTTGGTCTCAAAACAAAAGGATCCTTTATATGAGATTTGATTAAGTGTTTCTAAAATCAGTAAAAAGTCGACAGTTCCTGTGCCTAAAAGAACATTTGAATTATTGCGTTTATCCTTTAGATGAATATGCTTTATAAATCTTGAGAGAATAAGTATTTCCTTATTTACATCTAAGATATTAGATTTATTACCTGTATCGAATACACACCCTAAAGAATCTATATCTATTCTATCTAAATATTTAAATAATTTTTCAGCATCAAGATTAGTTTCAACCAAGACTGCTATATCTAATTTTTTGCATTCATTAATTAATACCATTAGAGTATCAATAACCTCATTAAAACTAAAAAGATTTGGATCACTTTTTTCAAGTAGAGGTAATACAAAGTATTTAATTCCTATATTCTTTAATCTCCTAGAAAAATTTATAGCATAATCTAATACTTCATTAGATTTAATATTATTATTAAACAGTGAATTTTCGATCGTATAGTCTAAACAAGCTGAATATGCTTCTAATTTATTATTAAGTATTGCCTTGCGAATTAAATTATTTCCTTCATTACTCCATATTGGATTATTTGGATTATGAATTCTTTCTGCAAGAATTTCTACAAAATCCAAATTACAATTAGAAGCAATAGTTAACTCTTTTTCCCAATTATATCTAGGAAAACATTGCAGATTACCATTCCAAGGTTGTGTTAATCTACCTTGAAAACATCCAAACTTTATACTGTTAATTTTTTTCATATCGAATTCTTATTTCACTCGATAATAATTTTATCTGTTTTTTATAACTTTTTGCATAAACAGATCCAAGTAATTCATTATAAATTTTCAGTTCCCAAAAACTCCAAATATTGCTCATATCACCAAAACGAATCATTTGAAAAATAATCATTTGCTGTTTCTTCTACATTTTTCTTCATTAATTCTATATTTCAAGTATCTTCATAATTATCAAATGACGAAGAATCTTCTGCCCATTCTCCATAAGAAGTAACAATATCTGTACAAACTACAATAATTCTTTCGGGATTTTTTATAAAATTTTCAATTAATAACTTATTCTTTTAAATCCTTAAGTATTCTTATTAAAAACTAATTTTTAGATGTAAATTTGTAAGTATTAAATATAATTTAATAATCCCTAATTAATACTTTTTTTGAGATCGCAGACAGCAAGTGGGATGATATTACAAAAGGGAAAAAGGTCGATTTACCTACCACTCACCTACCGCTAAAAAAGCTTTGAAATTTAAGAACAGATATTTAAAACTCAAAGTTTTGGAAGGGATTACAGGGAATCTTGTAACCCGAATTAAGAAGGCGGCACCCAGATTCGAACTGGGGATAAAGGATTTGCAATCCTCTGCCTTACCACTTGGCCATGCCGCCAAAAAAGATTCGATTGAGTCTTTTTATGATCTTAACAGTAAGTTGACTCATTCTTTATTATTTATTTGCAATGGCCATGGAGAAGATATAGTCGCATCAGAAATAATAAAAGGATTACTAAAAAAAATTAAAAATAAAAATATTGAAGTTTTGCCTTTAGTAGGAAATGGAGATGTATTTAATTCAATAAAATCAAAGAATTTTCGCAAAATAGGATATTTGAAAGAGCTTCCAAGTGGAGGTTTTAGTAATCAAAGTCTTAAGGGATTTTTACTCGATTTGTTTGCAGGATTTTTAATTGATAATTTAAGAAATTTTTTACTTGTAAAACAAAAGTCAAAACATAATTGCAAAATTATCGCAGTAGGAGATTTCTTGCCATTGCTTTACGCCTGGATTTCAGAATGTGAATTTAGTTTTATTGGCACTCCTAAAAGTGATCATACTTGGAGTAGTGGTCCTGGATGGGCTTTAAGCGATTTTTATCATAAGTTGAAAGGTTCTGAATGGGATCCATGGGAAATGTTTTTAATGACATCTCCAAGATGTAAAAATTTAATTATGAGAGATAAAATCACAGCACATAATTTGAATAAAAAAAGTATTGATGCAAAATACATGGGTAATCCAATGATGGATTTTGTTAAGGTATCAAATAAAAAGATATCAAATATTATTTCTTTCAAAAGGATTATTTTATTAGTTGGAAGTAGATACCCTGAAGCTTTAAAAAATCTTGATAATTATCTTAATTGTTTGCAAGATTTTTATTTATCAAAGGATTTGGTAATACTTTTGCCTTTGAGCATTAATGCAAATGTGATTCAAATACAGAGTTATTTAAATAAATATGGTTTTATAAAACAGAGTAAAGTTAAATTTCTAATTGATGAAGATTCAGTATGGAAAAAGAAAGATCAATATGTAGTGATTGGAAAAGGTAAATTCAATTTATGGGCCAATATGGCAGAAGTTGGCTTGTCAAATGCAGGAACTGCTACAGAGCAAATTGCTGGCCTTGGAATTCCATCTCTTTCTCTGCCGGGTTCTGGACCTCAATTTACAAAATCATTTGCAAAAAGGCAATCAAGATTATTGGGAGGTAGCGTTTTAGCTTGTAAGAACAAAAAAGTTCTTTTAAAACATTTAAGTTTACTTTTGAAAGAAAAAGTTAACAGGTTAGAACAAGCAAAAATTGGAAAAAAAAGAATGGGGGAATCTGGAGCAAGTAAGAAAATCGTAGATTCCATTTACCTTAATTTGTTATCTTAGTGAATGGCACTAACGTATTAATTATTTATTTTTTTATGTATCCAATAAATGATCGGCAATATCTAAAAATTTGCGCAGAGATTGCAAAACGTATGAGTATAAGCTTATCTTCTGCTAAGAAGAAAGTAGAAATTCAAATTGCAAAAGAAGGCTCGAAAACTATTCAAGAAAAAATACAAGTTGCGCAAAATGTCTTAGAAATTTGTGAAAAAAATGACGGAGATAAATTAAGTTCTTCAAGAATACTTGATAAGCTTATGGAAACTATTGAAAGTGAAGATAATTTTTTAACTGAAGATTGATTCTTAGTGTTCAAATATATTTGAAAATTTTAGTATGTCTAAATCAGCATGTAAAGAAACTGTTTCGAAACATTTTTGAGCTAATTCATATCTATTCTCTCTTTCTAGGATAACTTTTAATTTTTGCATAGCTTCAATTAAATATTTAACATCATTTGCTGCATAATCTAATTGATCTTTTGTTAGATCTTCGTTGCTACCCCAATCACTGCTTTGTGAGCTTTTGTCTAATTCTATACCTAACAATTCATTAATTAAATCCTTTAAACTGTGTTTATTTGTGTAAGTTCTTGCCAACTTACTAGCAATTTTTGTACAAAAAATATTTTTTGTATTTATTCCAAGATTGCATTTTAGAGCTGCTATATCAAATCTCGCATAGTGAAAGATTTTAGTAATTTTTTCATCTTCAAGAAGCGCTTTTAAATGTGGAGACGAAGATGTATTAATTTCGATTTTTATACAGGATGTTTTTTTAAATTCATTACATATTTGTACTAAACAGAGTCTATCTCTTCCATGAATTAAACCCATTGCTTCAGTGTCAATAGCTAGATAGGATGATTTTTTATAAAGATTGTATAAATCTGCTGTTAAATCGCTATAAAGTAAATCAATATTTTTATTTTCAATAGTCATTTTTAAAAAGTATTTAAAGTAATTTAAGATTTAGAATATTATTTAAAAATTTTATGTAAGTGAGAATTTTTATCCAATAGTTCTATTTTACAGAATAAATTTAAAAAATTATATTATGATGTAATTTTAATTTTTATTCCCAAGATACTAAAAAAAATTTTTTTTAATGTCCTATTCCTTAAATTCAACATTATTGCTGACAATTCTTTTGGCCATAGGATTATTTTTTTTCCTTAGGGCTTCTAGTAAAGATAGAACAACCATCGTTGAGATTTCATCTTCTCAGCAGCCTGTTAAGGTTCTAAATGGGTTATGTGAGTGGCTTAATTTGAGGGGTTGGAAGCAAACTGGAGGAGATTTTGAACAAAGAATTTTAATATTCAAGGGACAAGTTGTTTCTAGTAAATTTTTAGCAATTTTTTTAGGTATTCTTGGTTGTTTTGGTTCTTGTGCTTTGGGATTAGTAATTATTCAAATATATCCTGAATTAGGATGGTGGCCTATTCTTTTAGGATTAATTGGTGGCCCTTTGTCTGGAATTGTTTATTTTAAAAAATCAGCGAGAGAGGAGAAATTTGAATTAAGGTTGATTAACGAAAATGAAAATGATTCAACTTTCATGAGATTAAAAGCGCATAGGGATGAATTAATATCTTTAGAAAATGAACTTGGAGAAAAACTTCAATTGAAAAGTGACGGTTCTTTATTTAAAACACCTATTTAGGATTTTAGGATAATTTAAAATTTTATACGATAATTTTTAATCAAAGATTTTATTGTCTATACAGAATTTCTCTAACTCTTTATCATTTAACCAATCTTGGGGTTTTGTAAAGATTGATGTGAGAAATTCCTCTCGAGAACCTTTTTTAGCTTTATATCCATATTCCCATCTAGCTAGAGGGGGTAAAGACATTAATATAGATTCAGTTCTGCCGTTTGTTTGTAGTCCAAAAATTGTCCCTCTATCCCAAACTAAATTAAATTCGACATATCTACCTCTTCGATATAGCTGGAATTCTCTTTCCTTCGATGAATATGTTTGAGTAGCTCTTTTTTCAATAATGGGCAAATATGAAGGAAGGAATGCCTGTCCACAGTTTTCTGCTAAAGAAAACAAATTATCCCAATTTAAATTAGATCTGCCAATATTTTGTGATGCTTGTGATGCCCTTCCATTTTGATTATTTCCTCTATAAATATTTCCTGAACCATCTTGATAATCATAAAAAATACCTCCTATGCCTCTAGATTCATTTCTATGCTTTAAGAAGAAATATTCATCACACCATGGTTTGAAAACTTTATGCAAATCTTTATCAACTTTTTCACAAGCTTTTTTATGTTCGTTATGAAAATTCCGCACATCAGAAAGATAAGGATAAAAAGGGGTCAAGTCTGCACCTCCTCCAAACCACCAAACAGGACCAGCTTCGAAATATCGATAATTCAGATGAACTGTAGGAATATAGGGATTCTTAGGATGCAACACCATTGAAGTTCCTGTGGCGAACCATTCATGACCTTTTGCTTCGGGCCTTTGAGAGATTATAGATTGAGGCAATTCTCTTCCCTTTACTTCAGAGAAATTTACTCCTGCTTGCTCAAAAATAGAACCATTTTTCAATACTCTTGATCTTCCACCACCACCTTCGTCTCTTAGCCAGGATTCTTCTATAAATTTCCCTTTGCCATCTACATTTTCAAGCCCTGAACAAATTTTGTCTTGTAGAGTTAATAAGAGATTTTTAGTTTTTTCTCTCGAGTTTATAGGGGGTTCTTTGAACATGTATTTAGTAATTCTTGAAGAAAAAAATTTTTTGGTTAATTATAAGTTTCCCTTTATAATTTCTCTTAGGGGATCCTTATTGCCTATTATTTGATAGTTCGACATAGTTCTTAATCTTTTAAACGGTCGACTACCTTTTCAAAATATTTAAAAATTTAATGACCACAATAGAAGATGCGAATTTTGCTTTACAAAAAGTTTTAGATTCTGGATCACAGAAAAATGTAATTGAATTAGGTTGGATTAAAAATGTAAGAGTAACTATACCGAGAGTAATCGTAACATTATCATTACCATCATTTGCAAATGCTCAGAGAGATAGAATTGTAAAAGAGGTTAGAAAAGTACTTCTGTATTTTGAAGATATTGATGATGTTCAAATAGAAATAGATAATAATCCTTCCAAAACAGAATCTAAAAATCAAAGTAATGCTCCTGAGCTGCAGAAGATTGATGGAATTCGACATATCATAGCTGTAAGTAGTGGTAAAGGTGGAGTTGGGAAAAGTACCATTGCAGTTAATCTCGCTTGTTCTCTAGCTAAATTAGGCTTAAAAACTGGTTTGCTGGATGCGGATATATATGGACCTAATACTCCCTCAATGATGGGAGTTGCTGAACAGAATCCAAAGGTTACAGAAGGTAGTGGAAGTGATCAAAGATTAATACCAATAAATAAATATGGAATTTCATTGGTATCAATGGGTTTCCTCATAGAAGAAGGTCAGCCAGTTATATGGCGGGGACCAATGCTTAATAGTATTATCCGTCAATTTCTTTACCAAGTTGAATGGAATAATCTTGATTTTTTGGTTATTGACTTACCCCCAGGAACAGGAGATGCTCAAATATCCCTTTCTCAATCTGTGCCTATTTCTGGAGCTATTGTTGTCACTACTCCTCAACAAGTATCTTTACAAGATGCAAGGCGGGGATTAGCAATGTTTAAGCAACTCGGTGTACCTTTATTAGGAATTGTAGAAAATATGTCAGTTTTTATTCCACCAGATATGCCAAATAAAAAATATGAAATTTTTGGTAGAGGTGGTGGACAAACATTAGCTAAAGAAAATGATCTACCATTATTAGCCCAAATTCCTATTGAAATTCCTCTTGTTGATGAAAGCAATAAAGGAATACCAATCTCAATAAGTCAGCCAGATAAAGAAAGTTCCGCTGAATTTGGTAATTTAGCTCAATTAATAAATGATCAATTTGTTAATAGATAATTGATGTTTAGGAGAATTTCTTCATTTAATGAAAGAGTATTTTTACCAAAAAAAAACAACTTTAGAAGAGGATTTCTGTTTTCTCCACTTCTTTTGATCCCTCTTGTTTTAGTTATTGTTTCTGGTTTCTTAATAAAAAGTATTCAGGGAGATTTAATTGCATCGAATTATTCAGGTCATATCCTAACTGGTTTTTTTGGTTATTTTTTGGCATTTTTTATTTCTTATATACCTTTAGAGAGACTTAGAAAGTATTTGATTCCGTTCTATTTTTGTACTTTAATATCTTTATTTTTAATTTATTTTTTTGGAATCTCAGTTTCTGGAGCACAAAGATGGTTAAATTTGGGAATCTTTTCTTTTCAGCCTTCAGAAGTTGCTAAATTAAGTTCTGTATTAACTCTTGCTTTAGTACTCGATAAAAGAATAATTTTATCACTAAGAGATCTAGTATTGCCTTTAATAGTAGTGGTTATTCCTTGGTTATTAATTTTCTTTCAACCGGATTTAGGTACTTCTTTAGTTTTACTTGTTTTGACAGGTGTTATGCTCTATTGGTCGCAAATGCCCATAGAATGGATTTTAATTTTGGTGTTTTGTATAGGCACATCCATATTATATTTAACCTTACCAACTCTTCTTATTTTCTGGATTCCATTTATAGGATATCTTGCTTATAGATCCTCGAAAAAGAAAATTATTTTTTCTGCTCTTGCTATGTCATTCCATTTATTAGTGGCAAAATTGACACCAATTTTGTGGCAATATGGCTTAAAAGAGTATCAAAAAGATAGATTAGTTTTATTTTTAGATCCAAATAGAGATCCATTAGGTGGTGGATATCATTTGATACAGAGTCAAATTGCAATTGGTTCTGGAGGATTATTTGGGACTGGTTTGCTAAAAGGTAAGCTTACTAATTTACAATTTATACCAGAACAACATACTGATTTTATATTCAGTGCTTTAGGCGAAGAAATGGGTTTTGTGGGGTGCATAATAGTTTTGTTTTTGTTCTTTTTTTTGATTAAAAAACTTATTAATACCGCAACAATTGCTAGGACTAACTTTGAATCTCTAATTGTTATTGGAATAGCCACAACTTTTTTATTCCAAATAATAATTAACTTATTTATGACTATTGGATTAGGACCAGTTACTGGAATTCCCCTTCCTTTTATGAGCTATGGTCGAACATCATTGGTGACTAATTTTATATCTATTGGACTTGTTTTATCTATATTAAAACGCTCTAGGTCACTAAGAAGTTGATGAAATCAGAAATAACTATAAAAAAAATTCAAGACCTTTTGATTAAAGGAGTTCAGACTGTATATGTGGATGATGATACATCTAGAAGAATGTGGTGGGCTTCTTTAGAAGTTATTCAAAAAGATTTCCTATCTCAGAATTATAAAAATGGGGGGATTTGGGTTGCCTCGCCTTTGCCAGCTTTTAATGATAAAAAATTTTTGAATCAACTTCATGGATGGCTTTGGTCTCCTGAGGGGTTTCCATACTTTCAAAATGAGAATGCAGGTTTTTTACCAGTCAATAATTCAGACAAGATAAAAAAAGATTTCGATTTAGTAAATAACTATAAAGTCTTAAGTCTTAGTCAAGAAGATGGTTATGAACCTTTTTTGATGATCATTACCCCAAATTTTCAATGCATATTATCAATTGTAGGAGAAAAAGATAAGAAAATTTTATTTATGAAGTGTGATGAAGAAAGCCTAAAACTCTCAATTGAATTAATGCATGCAAAATTAAATCAAGAAAATTATGAGGAAGGACTAAAATTTCGTAATGCAATCAATAATTTAGGCAGCCTTAATATTAATAATCAATTCGAAAAATTATTTTGGCCAATTTTATCGGCAAAATTAGCAAATATTCAGACAAATCATAATATACAGAATTCTGCAAAAAATGATGAAAAAAATGTGCAAATAACTGAAGCAAAATTATTACGTGCAATATCTCATGAAGTAAGAACACCTTTGGCAACAATAAGAACCCTCATAAGTTCTACTTTAAAAAAATATAAGATGGACGACTCAATGAAAAATCGTTTAATTCAAATAGATAATGAATGTAATGAACAAATTGATAGGTTTGGTTTAATCTTTAATGCAGCAGAATTAGTTAGTAATGAAGTTCCTTCATTAAATAACTTGGCAAAAATTAATTTAGCCGAAATTTTTAAAAAGCTTTCTCCTTTATGGAATAAACAATTAAATCGACGTGGGATTTCTTTAAAGATTGATATCCCTAATCAACTTCCGCAAATTTTGAGTGATTCTGAAAAATTGGAATTAATGTTAAGTGGATTAATTGATAAAAATACTAGAGGATTAAAAGAAGGAAGTACGTTAATTTTAGAATTAAGTCCAGCTGGTCAAAAACTTAAACTTCAATTAAAAGTACAAAAATTAGAGAGTAATCAAAAAGAAACTCTAAAAAAAGATAACGGATCTGATATTGGACCTGTTTTAAATTGGAACCCCCAAACAGGGAGTTTACAACTTAGTCAAAATGCCACTCAAAAGTTGTTAGCCAGTTTAGGAGGGCATGTCACACAAAGGCGAGATACAGGTTTGACAGTATTTTTTCCGATTTCAGATTCAAAATAAAATTAGAAACAAGTTTTCCATATATTAAATAATGTAGAAAATTTCCTGTGAATATAGAATTTTGGAAAATATGAATGCTAATTTCTTATTATAAATAACTTAAAATCAAGGATGACTGAAACTTTAGTTGGTCAATTTCCAAAGCATATAGGAAGTACTGGGGGTTTATTAAACTCAGCAGAAACTGAAGAAAAATATGCAATTGTATGGAAAAGTTCAAAGGAACAAGCATTTGAATTGCCCACCGGTGGAGCGGCTATTATGCATGAAGGTGATAATTTAATGTACTTTGCACGAAAAGAACAATGCCTTGCATTAGGAACACAATTAAGAGCCTTCAAACCAAGAATTGAAGATTTTAAAATCTACAGAATTTTCCCAGGTGGCGATATTGAATTTTTACATCCAAAAGATGGAGTTTTCTCTGAAAAAGTTAATGAGGGTAGAGAGAAAGTTGGCCATAACCCAAGGCGCATTGGAGAGAATCCTAATCCAGCCGGCTTGAAATTTACAACTAAGAATACTTTTGATTAACTTCCTTAAAGTTGATATAAAAGAGGAAAATAATTATAATTTGGGTTGATACTATTAGTATGATCAGCTCACAGAAAGATAGTTTTTTAAAGGCTTACAAAGAAGGTAAAAATTTTATACCTATTACTCAAACCTGGCCAGCAGATTTAGAGACTCCATTATCGACTTGGTTAAAATTATCCTCAAAAGATTCCCATGGTGTTTTTCTTGAATCTGTTGAAGGCGGGGAAAGTTTGGGAAGGTGGAGTATTGTTGCTACTAAACCTCTTTGGGAAGCCGTTTGTTATGGAGAAGAAATAGTTAAAACTTGGAATAATGGTAAAACTGAAACATATAAAGGTGATCCTTTTGATGTTTTAAGAAGTTGGACAAAGCAATATAAGTCAACCATGCTTGATGACTTACCATCAATTGGACAGTTATATGGCTCCTGGGGTTATGAATTAATAAATCGAATAGAACCAAGCGTTCCAATAAATGAATTACCAGAAAACAATCTCCCTTATGGTTCCTGGATGTTTTTTGATCAGTTAGTTGTTTTTGATCAAATAAAAAGATGTATTACTGCAGTGGTTTATGCAGATACAACTTCTTCAAAAGAGTCTTCGATTGAAGAATTATATCTAAACTCAATTTCTAAAATTCAGAAAACTAGAAATTTGATGAGAGTTCCTCTAAAAGAAAATGAGTTTTTAGATTGGAATGAAAATGAAAATTTGAATTTAGATCTAGAAAGTAATTGGAAGAAAAAAGATTTTGAGGATGCAGTTCTCTCTGCAAAAGAATACATAAGAAAGGGAGATATCTTCCAAATAGTTATAAGTCAAAAATTCCAAACTCAAGTCAATAATGATCCGTTTGATTTATATAGGAGTCTAAGGATGGTTAATCCGTCTCCATACATGTCATTTTTTGATTTTGGTTCATGGTATCTCATAGGTTCAAGTCCTGAAGTAATGGTTAAAGCTGAAAAAAATAAAAATAATCAGATTGTTGCGAGTTTAAGACCAATAGCTGGCACAAGACCTAGAGGTATTGATAATAAACAAGACTTGGAATTAGAAAAGGATTTATTGAAAGATCCAAAAGAGATAGCTGAGCATGTAATGCTAATTGATCTTGGGAGGAATGATCTTGGCAG
>QCCW01000030.1 GCA_003281125.1 Prochlorococcus sp. AG-347-N23
TAAATTTAAAAAGCAAAATAGTAAACCTTAAAATGCAAACTAAATATTTTATAAAAAAATTCTTTACCTTCATATCAATTTAATTTAAATTAAAATATCAACATTATTATCAAAAAGCTAATTCTTAATCAGAAAATAAAGATAATTTCAGCTTTATTACTTTTGTTAAACCTCACAGGTTGTTGGTCATCCTTTGGGCGGAAAAATTATTTTAGAGAAAAAAACAATAATATTAATCTTGAGATTATTAAAAATTTTTCAAAGGCGATTTCAAGGGATCCCAGCAATTTTTATTTTTATTTAGAAAGAGGAAGAGCTAAGAATGAATATGGAGATTTCAAAGGAGCAATTAAGGACTTTAATAAATCATTTAAAATCAGACCAAGCCAAAGAGTTATCTATTATAGGGCAAATTCCAAATACAAATATGGGGATTTCAAAGGAGCAATTAAAGACTATGAAATGTTGAATTTCTTTGAGAAATATAGGGATCAGATTTTTTACAATTTAGCTAGCGCTCAATTAATAAATTTTGATTATCAAAATGCTATTAAAAATTACACTAAATCTATTGGATATGATGAAAACGATGAATTTGCATACTTATACAGAGGAAACGGAAAATTCAAACTAGGTGACTATCAAGGGTCTTTAAAAGATTATGGTAAGTCTCTAGAAATTAATAACAGATCTTATATTGCTTTTAATAATAGAGGCGTTAGTAATTTCAAGTTAAAAAATTATAGAAGTGCTTTAGAAGATTTTAAAAAATCTCTTAAGATCAATCCTAGCAACTATAGTACACTCTACAATAAATCACTTACGCATTTTGAATTGAAAGAAATTAAACAAGCTTGTATTAACTTAAAAAAGTCAATCAAGCTTGGTAAAGAAGTATTTAAAGGTGAATATTTAAAAATATGCCCCTAAATTTATTATATTGGAATTTTTAATTATAGATTTTAGAGTCTAGTCCATTACAGCTATTTCAGCTTCTAGTTTCTGAATTTCAGCTTGCAATGAGGAAGTATCTTCTCCTGCCTCTGCTGCTTTGGACAATTGTCTTTTTTTGAAATTCAATTTGGAAGTTAATTTCTTTGTTTTTAAAGCACCAGGTTTGCTACCGCCACCGCCACCGCCGCCGCCGCCGCCGCATGCAATGAGGGAGTTTTCATTATGCATTTCATATTCGACACTATCTAAGGAATGATTTGCAAGTATTTCTCCTCCAAAGAGACTTAATGGAACTGCAAATATTGCACCAAGTGATAATTGGAAAAATTTGTTTAATTTCATTTAATAAAAAAAATTTTAAACATCCTATTACCCTCTTTGAAAGTATTAATTAACAAAAATAAAAAAAACATATTAATTAATAAATTTATAAATTGATAAGTTTCAAACTTATTTATTTTTCACATCAAGAATTTCGATAGCAAGCATAGAACTAAGTTTACTGGCTGCAAATTCTGTAAAATGACTATAATCAATAAACCAATTGGTGTTTTCGGCTTTTTGGGAATAATCGATCAAATTTACTTTTTTATTCTTTCTCATTTCACTTAATAGTGTTTCTCTATAATCCTTTTCAATTAAATGGATCTCTCTTTCTAAAATTTTAAGCGGGAAAGCAGGATTGCCAATTAAATGTTTTATCCCAATTAAATATTTATAATCATTACTTTTCAATTGTTTTTCTGATAAGGAACTAAAGTAATTCGGTGCATATACATAAATGTATTTACTTTCTAAGTTAGCATTAGAGGTAGAACTTATATTCCTTAATGTAGATTTTATTGAATAATCTTTTATCTTCTCATATTCTTCATAATCCAAATTTAGTCTATGTTCCAAAACATCTCTAATATTCTTATTTTTTTTATCAGAATTTAAATATATATTTAACTGTTTCTTTTCATAAATACCTGGCTTAACTTTATTTTTAGATCTAAAATTATCTATATAAGAGAGAAAATTGCTTTTTTTTCTTATGGAATTTGAAAATGCAATAAATCCACTTCTTATATTTCCTAGTGAACTACTACTTAAAAAATTTATATATTCAATATTATTTTTATCAATCATCATTCCATTTGCAAAACTATATTCGTTTCTTTTTGCATCATTTTGAGATAAAAGTCTTATAAAATTCCAAAAATCTTGGATGCCTCCAAAACTTACTATTATTTTTAAAGGCGGCAAATCATCATTGTAGGGTTCAGAATTTAAATATCTAAAAGTCTCTACATTTTCCTGCCAGGTATTAAAGCCAGCATAGGCAGCATTTACAAGGTCAATTTCAGGATTTTCATTTCTTAAGTTTTTTTCTAACTGGCTGGCAAAAGTTTTCTTATTTTCAAATCCATAAAGTCCCTCTCCCATAGCTACGCTATTTCCTAGTAGTAGAATTCCATAAGTATCCTTTTTCTTTTTATTCTCAAAGGGTGTTTTTATAAAACCATTTCTATCACAAATTAAAAATTTATAATTTTTGGGATTAGTGTTTTTATTATCACAATTTTCTCTCCAACCAGTTAAGGCATCATATTTTGTTCCATTAGTAAATTTGGTATTTGCCTTATTTATGAAGAGGAAAGAAATTTCTAAAATAAAAATTATTATTGGAGTAAATATACTCGTATAAAATATAAATTTAATAATTTCATTTCTACTCTTCATAAGAAAAAAATATAAATCGATTACTCATATCTTTAAAAATATATATTAAGTTTAACAATTCAAAATCATTAAGTCCTTATCAACAAAATCTAAATCGCGATATACGTAAAAGGAACAATTACTTGTACTACGCTTATTATTAAAATCACAATTATTGCGAACAAAATTGCTGTTATCAAAGCAGCTTGAATAGGTGTTGCATTCTTCCAGGAAGATAATGTGATATGTTTTAAAAATCGAAAAAAATTAAACATTTTGAATGATTAAGTTTTTCTTTTTAACAAACCTAAATCAGTTAAAAGATAACGTAAATTTGTTCTCGAACAAACCATAAGTCCATCAACTAAGTCAAAGCATGTAGGATCGCCACTAACATTTAATGAAGAATTAGCCAGTATTTCGATTCCAAAATGTTCTAACTTAGAAAATAACTTGTCTAAAGAAGAGTTATTTTCAACAATTTGAATACGTGCTGTACCATCAATATGAGTTGTAGGAAATTTTAAAGAAACATTATTTTTAAGACATTTGCATGTTGCACTCATAGATTTATAGCAATCAATAATTTCGGGTCTTAATTTATAGTGTTTTTTCGCAATTTCATATCTCATAGCTGGGGCAGTTGGCCTAAAAGGACTTCTATTTTTAATTACAGTATTTAAATTTTCTACAGCATCTTGATTTTTCCCATCACATATGAGAGATCTATTGCCTAGTGCCCTTGGACCTGTTTCACTGCTCGATAAAACTGTCCCAATAATTTCACCTTCATTTATAAGTTCAGCAGCTTTAAAAAAGGCATCGTCTGAATTCTTCTCTAGAAAAGTAAATTCACTTGAAATAATTTGCTCTGTGAGAAATTCATAGTTTCGTGGTTCCTTTATAGAGGGAAACAAAGAGGGTTTGGAAATATTTAAATTACTTTGGGGAATAGATTTTATATAGCAATAATAAGCGGCTCCAATGGCACATCCTGCATCTCCAGGGCTTGGTGGGATAATTATTTCATCAATAAAGGGCAGTTGCGCAAGACTGTCAATTGATGCTGAGTTCATAGAAACTCCTCCTGAAAAAAGAAATCTTTTAGAATTTGTGATTTTATGTGCATGAGTAAAAATTTTTTCAATTAAATAAGTTGTTAAATCTTGAGCTCCTCTTGCTATATCTGCACATCTCTGAAAATCACTATTTCCTGGATTAAGTTGAACGAAAGGATTGCGCGCAGGTCCTAATAAGTCTTCTAATTTACTACTGAATGAATTAGACGTTGATAAATGATAATCGAAAAAACTCATATCGGAAATCATCTTATTACAAGTGGAATCCCAATCCATTAGTCCCCTTACTAACTTTGCTGATTTACTATTTGAATTTCCAAAAGAAGCTAACCCCATAACTTTATATTCACCTTCATTAATTGCGAAACCTAAGTAATCAGTAATGCTTGAATAAAAAAGACCTAAAGATACAGGATATGGGCATGCCCATAACTCATTAATCTCGGTGGGATCAATTATTTGACTAATTGAAGCAGTACTCCTATCTCCAAACCCATCAACAACCACAGAGCAGATATCTTTTTTAGAATTGGAATATGCAAGTGCATTCAGTGTATGTGATAGATGATGATCAGAATAAATTAATTTAGTCTCTAATCCTTTAAAAAATTTTGCAAAATCTAAGTAACAAGACACCGAGGAACTATTAAAATTACGAAACTGATGGGTAAGCAACTCGAGGCCTCTTGGCATATGCAAAGAAGCTTCTTTAACGATATGTAAGAATGCACTTAAGGGTCTTTCATAGAAGGCAACCCTTTCTATGTTTTTTATCTTTAGATTATTAGAATTTAATATTTTATTAATTGATCTTTTGGGGAAGGATTTATCTCCCTTGATTCGACTTAGAGACTCTTCTCTACAGAAATCAATAAGCACTCCTTTTCTATCAACTAATGCAGCAGAGGACTCATGATTATAACCAGTTACACCAATAAACATTTTTAATAATTGCAGTTACTCTAAAGAATAGAATTAGACGAAATATCCATAAGATTTTTATTTATTCTTTTGAATTCATTTAAATTCAATTTCTTTGCAATAGTGCCCGCTAAATATGCCATTGCTCTATAGAGAGGAGTCAAAAACCTATCAAGGAACTTTAAATTAGCGTCATATATTTTTCTTACTTTATTATTAATAGTCTCTCTCATACGATAAATCGTTAACTGCCAAGGTTGCAAAGCTGGATAGTGATTTACAAAATGTTTTTTAGCCATTCCATGATGTCTTAATTCATCTTTCATAATGCTTGAAATTTCATCTCCCTCCTTAGTTCTGCGGCCAACCAAAGCTAATATATTTTCAAAAGATGATTTAGCTAAAAGTTCGTTTGTATAAACAAAAGCTATAAAGTTTTTTATGTTCATCGTCTCTATAAGAAATCCTTTATTTGAGATGTACCCCTTGGTAATCAATGAGGGGGCTGAGAATCTAAAATCTCTAGCTGTTTTAATTGAGGCTCTCTTTCCTCTTACAGAAAGCATTTTAAAAAAAGATCTCGCATGATTATATTCATCTTTAGCATGCATGAAATAACCCAATGCTTGCTTTGGTGAATCAGTTCTCTTGCATGCTGCAAGCATTTCTAAAGCTGAGGCTAGCTCGGCATGAGCAGTTTCATAAAAAACAGGAAATTCTGAGTTAATCTTTTTCATCTTTTTCTAGACATTAAATAAGAACTCCATTACATCTCCTTCGTTTACAACATATTCCTTACCTTCACTTCTTAATAAACCTCTAGTTTTTGCATTTGCAATTGAACCAGAATCAATTAAATTTTGATATGAAATAGTTTGAGCTCTAATAAATCCTTTTTCAAAATCAGTATGAATTACTCCTGCTGCTTGTGGCGCAGTCATACCATCTTTTATGGTCCAGGCTTTTGTCTCCTTTTCTCCGGTAGTGAAATAAGTTTTTAATCCCAGTAATTTATATGTTGATCTAATTAAAGAACTTAAGCCCCCTTCTTCTACTCCTAAACCCATAAGGTAGTCTTTTTTATCTTCTGGTTCTAACTCTATTAATTCAGATTCGACTTGCGCTGATATTTTTATACATTCTGTATTTTCATTGCTTGCAAAACTCTGAACTTTTGATGAGAAATCATTACCTTCAGCTAAATCATTTTCATTCAAATTTGTTGCATAAATAATTGGCTTAGCAGTAAGGAAGCCTAGTTGCTTAATTATTAAATTTTCTTCTTCACTCAAAGATATTGATCTAACTGAAAGGCCTTTCTCTAGCTCTCCTTCAATTTTTTCTAGTAAGGTGTCTTCTTTTGCTGCCTCTTTACTAGTTCTAACCTGTTTTTTAATTCTTTCTCTTCTTTTTTGGAGTTGTGATAAATCAGCTAAATTCAATTCCAGATTAATTATCTCAATGTCATCCAAGGGATCTACCTTTCCAGAAACATGAATTACATCATTATCTTCAAAGCACCTTACAACATGGACTATTGCATCAACCTCCCTAATGTTTGATAAAAATTTATTTCCCAAACCTTCGCCTTTACTAGCTCCTTTTACTAGTCCTGCGATATCTACAAATTCAATTTTTGTTGGGATAATATTTTGGCTAGAACTTAAATTACTTAACTCTTGCAACCTTTGATCTGGGACTGAAACTATGCCTTTATTAGGTTCTATAGTACAAAAGGGGAAATTAGCCGCTTGGGCCTTAGCATTTTCTACAAGTGCATTAAATAGAGTTGATTTTCCAACATTTGGTAATCCAATAATACCTGCTTTTAACATTTGAAAAAACTTTTGGAAAAATTATCAAGAAAACATCTTCTAGTAATATAGTATTTACTTAACCAATCTTGGATAAGTTAATTATAATCGTCTTGATTATTTATTTAGTTACTAAATATTCTCTACTTCTGCTTTTTAAAAAAAATGTTTGATTTAATAAAAAAAAATATAAATCTAAGAAGTGGAATTATATTGCTTTCTCTAGCTATATTTTTCGTTTTTATAACGAATTCCTTCAAGAAAAATAAGTCAAAAGATATTTCTGATTTTGTAGTTCAAGTGGAAAAAGGAATCCTCTCAGATTCAATTAATACTAGTGGTGAAGTAAAAGCAAAAAGGACTAGCAATATTGGACCTCGTAAGCAAGGCATGATAAAAGAAATCAAAGTAGATGAGGGTGATCTTGTAAAAAAAGATCAAGTTTTAGCTTCTCTTGATGATGAAGACTTTATCTATAAAATTGAAGAACTTGAATTAAATGTAGAGAAACAAAAATCTGAATTTTTAAGGAGGGAATTTTTATATCAAGAAGGTGCGGTAAGTAAAGAAGACTTTGAAAGTTATAAAAATAACTACAACATTAGTAGCGCCAAACTTAATGATGCAAAAGCTGAAAAAAGTTTCTATCTAATTAAGGCTCCTTATGGAGGAAAGATAACTGCAAAATATGCTGAGATAGGATCTTATGTCACACCAAGTACAAACCTAAGTTCAGACCCTAAGACCAAAAACTTTATTTTTGAACTATCAGAGGGCCTAGAAATTGTTGCTAAGGTTCCTGAAAGTGACATTGGTAGAATAAAAATAGGTCAAGAAGCCTCAGTAAGAATTGAGGCTTATCCCTCAAAAAAATATAGTGCCATAGTTAAAAAAATAGCAACAAGAGCTGTAAAAGATAATAATGTAACCTCATTCGAAGTAACTTTAAATTTTAAAGATATTTTTGAAGAAATTAAAATTGGAATGACTGCAGATCTTGAATTTAGAGTCGAAGGGAATGAAGAAAAAATCTTAGTTCCAACAGTTTCTATTGTCACTGAAAAAGGTGAAAAGGGAATTTTGAAAGTTGATAAAAATAATTCTCCCAAATTTGAAAAAATTGAAATTGGTATTAGTAGTGGAAATAAAACTTCAGTAATTGATGGATTAGAACCTGGAGAGCAAATCTTTATTGATATTCCACCTTGGGTTAAAAAGAGAAAATGAGTTTAAAATCTGAAAACTCTAAAAAACCAATTTTACTTTTAGTCGATGGTCATTCACTTGCTTTTAGAAGCTTCTATGCATTTAGCAAAGGGATTGATGGAGGTTTAACAACCAAAGAGGGATTCCCAACAAGTGTGACTTATGGATTTCTAAAAAGCCTTCTTGATAATTGCAAAAATATTAGTCCTGAGGGTGTTTGTATTACTTTTGATACCGAAAAACCAACTTTCAGACATGAATTAGATCCAAATTATAAGGCCAATAGAGATGTAGCACCAGATGTTTTTTTTCAAGATATTGAACAACTAGAAATCATTTTAGAAGAAAGTCTTAATTTACCAATTTTCAAATCTCCAGGATACGAAGCAGATGATCTACTAGGCACAATTGCAAATGATGCTTCTTCTAAAGGATGGTGCGTGATTATTCTTTCTGGAGATAGGGACTTATTTCAATTAGTAGATGATCAAAAAGATATTTATGTACTCTATATGGGTGGTGGTCCCTATGCAAAAAGCGGTAATCCAAAACTTATGAATGAAAATGGAGTAAAAGAAAAATTAGGTGTTGCGCCAGAAAGAGTAGTTGATCTTAAAGCTCTAACTGGTGATAGTTCTGATAATATTCCTGGTATTAAAGGGGTAGGTCCAAAAACTGCAATTAATCTACTAAAAGAAAACGATACACTTGATGGGATTTATCAGGCTTTGGACAAGATTCAGCATAACAATGATAAAAAATATAAAGGATTCATAAAAGGTTCGGTTATAGAAAAGCTCAGAAACGATAAGCATAATGCTTTTCTTTCCAGGGATTTAGCAAAAATAAATACTGCAGTGCCTTTGATATTAAGTGATGGTTATGAATTAAAAAATATAAATCAAGAACTCCTCTCAGAGTCACTGCAAAAACTTGAATTATCAACACTACTCCGGCAAATTGATATTTTCAATTCAACTTTTAGTAAAGGTGGTTTTGACAAAAATAATGTAGCTAAAGAGGAGGAGGGAGATCCAAAAGTCTCTAGTAAAAGTGAATTAGAAAATAGTGAAAATAAAATCCCTAAAATCAAAGTTACTGTTGTAAATGATTTTGAATTACTTGAGAAATTAATTCAAAGATTAGAAAAGACCAATGAGATAGTTTCTTTAGATACAGAGACTAATAGTTTAAATCCAATCGATGCGGAACTTGTTGGGATAGGGCTATGTCTTGGAGAAGAAACTGATGATTTATTTTATATACCTCTTGGTCATCAAACAAAAAAAGAGACCCCAAATCAATTATCGATTGAAGATGTTTTCTCAAAACTAAGAACTTGGATAGAAGATCCAAAAAAAGAAAAGGCACTCCAAAATTCTAAATTTGACAGGCAAATATTTTTTAATCATGGACTTGATCTTAAAGGCGTAACCTTTGACACCTTGTTAGCAGACTATCTTCTAAATAATCAGGAGAAGCATGGGTTAAGTGAAATTAGTTTTAGATTATTTGGATTTAAACCTCCTTCATTTAAGGAAACAGTTGGAAAAAATAAAGACTTTTCATTTGTTGATATTGATGAAGCTAGTATTTACTGCGGTTACGATATATTTCTAACTTTTAAGATTGTCAAAATTTTTAAAGAAAGATTTTCAACAGAAAAAAATGAATTAATCAAATTGTTCGAAGAAATCGAGCTACCCTTAGAGCCGGTATTATCTCAAATGGAAATGAATGGAATAACCATTGACATCCCTTATTTAGATAAACTCTCAAAAGAACTAAAAAGCACCTTAGAAGATATTGAAAGTAAAGTTTATGAATTAGCAGAGAAGACTTTTAATCTATCTTCACCAAAACAACTTGGTGAGATCTTGTTTGAAAAATTAAATTTGGATAAGAAAAAATCACGGAAAACAAAAACAGGATGGAGTACAGATGCAGTAGTTCTTGAAAGATTAGTCGACGAACATGAAATAATCCAACATTTAATAAAACACAGAACTCTTAGCAAATTACTTAGCACCTATATTGATGCTCTTCCAAATCTTATAAACGAAAAGACAGGAAGAGTTCATACAAACTTTAATCAAGCTGCCACAGCGACTGGAAGACTAAGTAGTAGCAATCCCAATCTTCAAAATATCCCGGTTAGGACTGAATTTAGTAGGAGAATCAGAAAGGCATTCTTGCCTGAAAAAAATTGGAAACTTTTATCCGCTGATTATTCTCAGATCGAATTAAGAATACTTGCTCACTTAGCGGATGAAGAAATACTAATTAATGCGTTTCATAAAAAT
>QCCW01000031.1 GCA_003281125.1 Prochlorococcus sp. AG-347-N23
CTTTTCTTTTTCATTGCAGTCTTTATCCAAAAGATCTAAAGAATTACGCAGCCCTGCAAGTAAAGGAATACAAGAGGTAGCTACTTCAAACTTCCTTGCATCATCATGAAAAAGATTATCTGAAGGCTCATAGATGCCTTGTTCTTTTTTTAATGATTTCCAACCAATTATTGTTGGATCTGTTTCATTAATAAATCTATCTGAGATATAAATTGCTCCAAGACCTTCTGGTCCGCATGCCCACTTATGAGAAGTTATTGAATATAAATCAGAATAAAAAACTTCTTCTTCAATTTTTATGTGCCCAAAGGTTTGAGCACCATCAACAAGTAAATAAGAGTTTTCTCGATTATTTTTTAATTCGATGTAAATTTGTTTTAAGGGAATTTTATATCCAAAGTTCCACAAAATATGAGAGATAATTAGGATCTTAGTCTTACTATTTAGATTTTTTAAAATCTCTAAAATTAAATTTTCGTCGTTTAGATTTTTAATTTTTTGGATTGGCAAAATTTTAAATATTAATTTATTTCTTCTGCAAAATTCTCGACTTGCAGCTACTACTCCAGGATGTTCACAGTCACTTATTAACAACTCTTCTCCCTCTTCTACCTTTATTCCCCAAAAAGGCAAAATCATACCAGAAGAGATATTCTCGGTTAAAGCTACATTCTTTGAATTGACACCTAACTTTTGTGCAATGATTCTTTTTGTGGTCAATATTTCTTTGTAAATAAAAGGCCACATATCATTGGTAAATGGTCCTAAATCTTGGATAATTTCCCAAGTTTTGACTATTGCTTCTAGAGAAGATTTTGGTAATGGTCCTTGACCCCCATAGTTGAAATAATACTTATTTTTTAATGCGGGTATTTGATCTCTTAGATTATTTCTCATGGAAAATATAAATTATATTTTTAAACTCTTAAATTTTTTTAAATATTGCCAACTAAAGTTACTGTTCTAAATTCAATATCCTCAATTACTTTCCAAGGTTCAGCACTCCTTTCTGCAAATTCTAAATTTTTGAAACCAAGTTCTTTAAAATCACTTATAAAATCTGGCTCATACCATGCTCCACTAATACATCCTGTCCATAGATCGTGATCATTTTGTAATCTTAAAGGAACTTTTTTGTTAGAGACAATATCGCTAATTGCAATTCTTCCATTAACGTTTAAAACTCTTTTTATATTTCTTAGAAGGTTATTTCTAGATTCTGGACTTACCAAGTTTAAAACGCAATTACTTAAAATAATATCAACTGATTTGTCGGAGATTAATGGATTAAAGTTTTTATCTAATTCATCAAGTTTTTCAATTGATCCTTCAATAAATTCTGTATTATCATAACCTATATTTTTTGTAACTTCTTTAGAGGCTGATCTAGATAAAGAAAGCATATCAGGATTCTGATCAACTCCAATAACTTTCCCCTCTTTCCCAACAATTTGGGCACAAATAAAAGCATTTTTGCCGCTACCACTTCCAAGATCTAAAACGCAATCATTTTTTCGAACATATTTTGTTGGATCACCACATCCATAGTCTTTTTCTATAACCTCTTTAGGAATTGCTTCAAGTAAAACTGGATTAAACCCAACTGGTGTACAAAGACAACTTTCTTTTTCTAGTGCGGCTGAACCATACCTTTTTTGAATAGCATCTTTATGATCGAATTGATTCGGCGCTTTATTCGATGTGTTTGTATTACAGCAACTTTCAGACATATTTTTTATAGGAACTCTCAGTAAATATAGCCAAAAAAAAAGCCCCTTAAAAAAAAGGGCTTGTTCTAAATTAAATTAAATTATTTAGTGTAATTTACACCTCTGTAATTTAATTCTGCTTTTTCATTACTTGAAGAAGCGTCATCCATTCTATTGGTGTATACGTTTCTTCTGTAGGTAAGTTCAACAAGTTGCTTTTTAGCAGCTTCTTTGTTTTGAACGTAGTTTTTACCTCTGTAAGTTAAAGTAGTCATGTTTCGATGTGACAACACGGCCATCCCCCGTTCCATGGTATGACTCGAACTGCGCCCTCAAGTGAGGGTGAACGAAAAAGTAGCAATTGCTACCAAATTATTATAAACGTATTTTCCTAGGGATGTCTAGCTTTTACAAATAGAAACGAAGATTTAATATTTTTTTAATTATTATCTTAGGTAAATTTTTTTATAAATAGTCTCTAAAAAGGATTATGTTTATATTTGGTTTAATGTTCATGTAACTATTTATTTATGACAGGTTTTTTATATTTTTTGGGAAATACTTTAAGGTGGCCAGTTCTAAAGCCAAAAGAATTTTTTTCACTACATGCATATTTTTTAATTATTTATTTGATAACTTTTACTTTGAGTAAATATGATGTAAGCCAATCAAATTTAGTTTTTACTTTAGGAATTCTTGCGCCTCTTTTAATCGCTATTGGTCAAGGACTTCCAATTGATTGCCTTGATATGGAATCATCTTTGTTGAAGGAATTAAAAACTAAATAATATATATCAGTTTAAAATTTTTATAAAACCTGGACAACTTCACTTATTTCAGGAATCATTTCTTTTAACTTTCTCTCAATACCCATTTTTAGTGTCATAGTACTACTTGGGCAACTACCACATGCCCCTTGAAGTCTGACTTTGACAATTGGACCATCTATTTCTGCAATCTCTACATTACCTCCATCAGATATTAAAAAAGGTCTTAGCTCGTCAAGGACTTTTTCTACATTTTCGTTTGTCAGCGAGAGTGTTTCAGTACTCATAATTTTGGATTAACTTTATAATAAGCCTAGAAAGAAATTTGATTAATTGCAAAAAAGATAATTTTCTCTTGTGACTTCATTCCAAAATTCCACTAAAGATAATAGCTACTTTGATGCAGTCTTAGTAGGAGCAGGGATAATGAGCAGTACTTTAGCCCTCTTAATTGCAGAAGTTTTACCCGATATAAATATTCTTATTGTAGAAAAATTAAATGCTCCAGGAAGTGAAAGTACTGGCGCTTTTAATAATGCAGGTACAGGACATGCGGCTAATTGCGAATTAAACTATACCCCTTTAGATGAAAAAGGAAATATAAAAATAGATAAAGCGCTCTCAATAAATCGTTCTTTTGAAACATCCATGTCTTTATGGGCCTCATTGTATGAAGCAGGGAAAATTGATATTGAAAAGTTTCTAAAATTTATTCCTCATATTAGCTTTGTGTCTGGTCAGGATAATATTTCTTTTTTACAAAAAAGATTTCAGAAAATGACCGAAAATCCTGAATTTATTGATATGGAATTTTCTTCATCTTTTGATGAAATCTCATCATGGGCTCCTTTAATAACAAGAGATAGAAATCCATTTACTAAAATTGCTGCTACCAGGATAGGTAGAGGAACAGATATTAATTTTGAGGCTCTTACAAAAGAGTATTTGTCATTAGTTTCTTTAAACAATAATGTTGAAATTAGGTACAAAACAGAATTAGTAGATTTAAAGAAAATTGATAATAAGAAATGGGAACTAGAAATTAGTTCAGAAGGTATAAAAACTTCAATTAGAACTGGTTATGTTTTTCTTGGTGCTGGTGGAAAAACAATTAATTATTTGCAAAAATCGAAAATTCCAGAAGCAAAAAGTTATGGTGGATTTCCTGTGAGTGGGAAATGGCTTATTTGCGAGGAAAAAGATCTAACAGAAAAACATAACTCAAAAGTTTATGGCAAGGCTGATATTGGGTCGCCACCAATGTCTGTGCCTCATTTGGATACCAGATGGATTAATAATAAAAAACTTCTTTTATATGGACCTTTTGCTGGATTTACAACAAAATTTTTGAAGCAAAGCTCATACTTTGACTTATTAAGTTCAATTAAAAAAAATAATATTTTTTCTATGTTAGAAGTTGGTTTCAAGAACAACGATTTAATTAATTACCTAATATCACAATCACTAAAGAACCATAACTCAAGAGTTGAGAATTTAAAGAATATGATGCCCTCAGCAAATCCCTCTGATTGGTATTTAAAGAATGCTGGTCAAAGAGTCCAAATAATAAAAAAAACTGAAGGCGGTGGTTCTTTGAAATTTGGAACTGAGATTGTGAATTCATCTGATGGATCATTATCTGCTTTGTTAGGAGCATCTCCCGGAGCCAGTACTGCGGTTTCAATTATGGTTGAGGTTCTAGAAAAATCAGTCTTATTTTTAAACGACAAGCATAATCTTAAGAAAAAAATTAATGACTTAATTTATCCAGAACTATCGGCTTCTCAAAATGAAAGTGTCTTCATAAAAGACATCAAAAAAAGAAATAATTCCATTTTTGGTTTCCATCCATAAATCTAATTAGCTAATATTAATTAATACGTAACAAGAGGAGATTTTTTCTTTCTAAATGACCGATATATCTGTTTCAAAAATTAGAAATTTCTGTATAATCGCTCATATTGACCATGGTAAATCTACCCTTGCCGATAGGTTGCTCCAAGATACTGGTACTGTGCAGCAAAGGGATATGCAAGAACAATTTTTGGACAGTATGGATCTTGAAAGAGAAAGAGGAATTACTATTAAGTTACAGGCCGCTAGGATGAAATATAAAGCTGATGACTCTCAAGAATATGTTTTGAACTTAATAGATACTCCAGGGCACGTTGATTTTTCTTATGAGGTTAGTAGATCTCTTCAAGCTTGTGAAGGAGCTTTACTGGTTGTAGATGCAAGTCAAGGAGTAGAAGCACAAACCTTAGCTAATGTTTATCTTGCCTTAGAAAATAATCTTGAAATAATTCCTGTTTTAAATAAAGTTGATTTACCAGGTGCTGATGCCGAAAAAATAAAACAAGAAATAGAGGAAATTATTGGACTTGATACATCTAATGCAATAAATTGTTCAGCAAAAACTGGAGTTGGTATTAAGGATATTTTGGAAGCAATTGTAAGAAGAGTGCCCCCGCCTCAAGATGAAATTAAACTACCTACAAAGGCACTCATTTTTGATTCTTATTATGATCCCTACAGAGGAGTGATTGTTTATTTCAGGGTGATATCTGGGTCTCTTAATAAGAGAGAAAAAATATTATTAATGGCAAGTAAAAAAAATTATGAACTAGATGAGATAGGAATAATGGCGCCTGATCAGCAGCAAGTTGATGAATTACATGCAGGGGAAGTTGGTTATTTAGCTGCTTCTATAAAATCAGTTGCTGATGCGAGAGTGGGAGATACGATTACTCTTTTAAATTTACCTGCCAATGATCCTTTACCTGGTTATAAGACAGCAAATCCTATGGTTTTTTGTGGCTTATTCCCGACTGATGCTGATCAATTCCCAGATTTAAGAGTATCACTAGAAAAATTACAATTATCTGATGCAGCTTTAAAATATGAGCCCGAAACCAGTAGCGCAATGGGCTTCGGATTTAGGTGCGGATTTCTAGGACTTCTTCATATGGAGATTGTTCAAGAAAGATTAGAAAGAGAATATGACTTGGATCTAATCGTAACGGCACCATCAGTTATTTATAAGGTTAATTTAAATCAGCAGGAACATATCTTTATTGATAATCCTTCTACAATTCCTGATCCACAACTTAGAGAATCAATAGAAGAGCCTTATGTGAAAATGGAAATTTATGCACCCAATGAATTTAATGGAACATTAATGGGTTTATGTCAGGAAAGAAGGGGTGTATTCATAGATATGAAATATATAACAACAGATCGAGTTACTTTGATTTATGAAATTCCATTAGCAGAAGTAGTTACAGATTTCTTTGATCAAATGAAAAGTAGGACCCAAGGTTATGCATCAATGGAATATCACTTGATTGGCTATAGAAAGAATGACCTTGTTAGATTAGATGTTCTAATAAATTCAGAAAGAGCAGATCCATTAACTTCGATTGTTCATAAAGATAAGGCTTATGGAATTGGCAGAAGTTTAGTTGAGAAATTAAAGGAACTTATTCCAAAACAACAATTTAAAATACCTATTCAAGCTTCAATCGGTAGCAGAATTATTGCAAGTGAAAGTATAAGTGCTTTACGAAAAGATGTTTTATCTAAATGTTATGGAGGAGATATTTCTAGGAAAAAGAAACTTTTAAAGAAACAAGCCAAAGGTAAAAAAAGGATGAAGGCAATGGGTAAAGTTGAAGTCCCTCAAGAAGCTTTTATGGCAGTCCTAAAATTAAATCAGTAATTTCTTAAAATTTAAAGTTAATAACTATTTTTTTTTTAAGAATTGGGTATATTTCAGTCATATCTCTAAAAAAGATTTTGGATATTAACTCAATCATTCGTGTCGGCGCAAATATCAGAAAAGCAGGATTTTTAATTGTAATTTTTTATCTTCTTGTTGTTTTAATAATGAAATTTTTAGAGGCCAATAATTTTTTTGGTTATTCATTTTCAATGTTAAGCAATGATATCTTCGCACCTCCTTCGCTTAATCATTTCTGTGGCACAGACAGATTAGGAAGAGATGTTTGCTTAAGAACTTTGCAAGGATCATCTTTAGCGATAGAAGTTGTTTTCTTAGCTATTCTTTTTTCATTAAGTTTGGGTTTGCCATTAGGATTATTAAGTGGTTATTTTGGTGGTTTTTTTGATAAATGTTTATCACTAATAATGGATACTATCTTTTCAATACCTGTAATTTTGCTTTCAGTTGTTGTTGCTTTTGTATTGGGTAAGGGTATCCTTAACGCAGCTTTGGCATTGTGTATTGTTTACTCTCCTCAATATTTTAGATTAATCAGAAATCAGACAATATTGGTTAAATCAGAAACTTATGTGGAGGCAGCTCAAGTTTCAGGAGCTGATGTTACGACAATTATTTTTAAATATATTCTCCCAAATGTAATAACACCTTTGCCTATTCTGCTTACCCTAAATGCTGCGGATGCTGTTTTGGTATTAGGAAGTTTAGGATTTTTAGGTCTTGGTGTTCCTGCAGATGTCCCAGAGTGGGGAAGTGATTTAAATCTTGCTCTTGCCGCTTTGCCTACAGGTATATGGTGGACAGCTTTGTTTCCAGGTTTGGCAATGTTTTTTTTAGTTTTAGGTCTTTCTTTTATAGGAGAGGATCTAGAAGAAATGTTTGATAGTCAAAAGTCTGAATAAATTTAGTTTTCTTTAATAGGATCAAATTCCCCTTGATCATTCAACTTTGGATATTCTTTAGCTGATTTTTTATACACCGCAGCTAATTCTGGGTAACACCATTCAAAAAGTGTTTTTTGATATTCATCTATATTTAACCCTTCTCCATTAGCGGGCAATATACCTTTATTTTTTCTTTGGCGAATAGCTTCAAATAATAATATGGAAGCAGCAACTGAAACATTTAGAGATTGAACCATACCTCTCATGGGTATAAAAATTGATTGATCAACCATTGATATAAGTTCATTACTTAGTCCCCATTTTTCTGCTCCTAAAACAAAACATGTATTTTGAGAATAATCAAAATTTCTATAATCTACTGATTCACTATTAAGAGTCGTTCCATATAATTTAAAACCCTTATTCTTTAAATAAGATATTGCCGTGATAGTGTTTTCATGATTATTCAGTTTTACCCATTTTTGACTTCCTTGAGCAGTACTATTAAAAGTCTTGACGGCATTCGTTTTGCTAATAAAATTTGCTTCGAAAACTCCTGCTGCATCACATGTCCTTAATATCGCAGATAAATTATGTGGTTTATTGACATCCTCAACTAAAACAGTCAAGTTTTTCATTCTGCAATCTAAAACACTTTTGATTCGTTCAAATCTTCTTTGCAAAATTGACATTTATAATTTTTTCACACTTTTAAATTATATTCAAAAAATATTGATTACCTATTAAATCTCTTGGTTTATAATATTTTGGTAGTTTGAATTAACTCAATGGCATACATAGAATGGGACTATACATTAATAACAAGTATGGTAGAAAAACAAGGGTGGGATTTACCTGAGCGTGAATCGGAAGAATGGAATAAATTTAACGATGAATTAGTAGAAAAAATGAGAGGTGTTGGGCTTGTTTTTGAAAAATATTGTAAATTTGCTCCTGACATAGGAGAAGGAGTTCATCTTCTAGATGACTAATCATAAATAGTTTTAAACCATTGATGTATCCCTTAATCAATGGCTTATTAATCTTTAAGATAATGTAATTTCACCAAATTAGAACTGGCAATTATTAAGGCTTTATAAAGCTTGTACTCTAAAAAAAATTTTTCATTCCACAAAAAAGTTATTTAATTTCTATATTTGAATAAAAATATGAAAAATAAATTAACCTTTTTATTCGATGGTGGTTGTCCACTTTGTTTAAAAGAAACAAATTTTCTGAAAAAAAGAGATATCTTAAATCATATTGAATTTATAGATATTAATAGTGAGGATTATGATCGAAGACTTTTTAATGACATCTCATATTCAAAGGCTATGTCAAACCTGCATGGGATTATGGAAAATGGTGAAATTATTAGGGGACTAGATGTACTTGCATATTCTTATGAATTAGTTGGTTTAGGTTGGGTTTATTATCCCTTGAAGATTAAGTTCTTGTCTCCATTATTGAGACTGGTTTACAGATATTGGGCAAAATATAGACTTCAAATTACAGGTAGATCCGATATTGAAAAACTTTGTACCTCAAAATGTGAACAATAAATATGGAAAATATTGATATAGACAGAATAATAGAAATGTGTTGGGAAGATAGAACACCGTTTGAAGCTATCGAGTACCAATTTGGTTTAAAAGAGGAAGATGCGATAAAAATTATGCGTCAAAATCTTAAACCCAAATCCTTCAAAGTCTGGAGAAAGAGAGTTTCAGGAAGAAATACAAAACATATGGTGCTTAAAGATTCAACTAGATTTAAATCTACCCATAAAAGAAAATTATAAATTTTGAAAAATCTTTCTACTAAAACTTGCCCTGTCTGCAATAGGCCCTTCGAGTGGCGTAAAAAATGGAAAAACTGTTGGGATGATGTTATCTACTGTTCAAAAAGATGCAGTAATAGAAAGTCGAAAAGATGAAACAAGTATCAATTATTTTT
>QCCW01000032.1 GCA_003281125.1 Prochlorococcus sp. AG-347-N23
ATTACTTCGATGTAGTGAAAAAATAAACGAATGAATTCTCCCTTTTGAAATAGAGTAAATAATTGATATACAAAAGAAGAGAAAGTACTAAAACACCCTAAAAAACCGGTATAAAATAAAAATAATATGTTGTTATTAATAACTTTTAATGCTACTAAGATTCCCAAAAAAAAAGATGCAATCAAATTAATTACTGTAGTATTTTGAATGTTAATTCCAATATTAATTTTAAAACTATTTTGGATAAACATCCTAAGTATTAATCCAAAAGTACTGCCTAATAAGACAATACCTATTGAGGAAATATCCAAAATTTACATTTTTAGCCAACCTTTTTTAATTTTATTGGGATCATCTAATAATTCATTAGAAGCTAACTCCACCCGAATCCAAATTTCATTTTCACTGACTTTCCAATTACGTAAAACTGATAAATTTGTGCCTATATCAAGAACTAATAATTTAGTAGCATTAATTTCTGGAAACGAATAAAGGGAAGTATAGGCACTTAATATAATTTCTTTTGAATTATTAGAGAACTTATTTTGATTTATAGTTTTTTGAATTCCCCCAGCAGGTAATGTGATTGGAGCAATTAATGCAAAAGTAATTAAGCAAAAATTCTTAAGAAGATTGTTAATCATATATCTAAAGTTGCCATATCTAAGTTACTGCTATGAGTTTCAATAAATTCTCTTCTTGGTGCAACTTTATCTCCCATTAATATATTAAATATTCTGTCAGCTTCTAGTGCATCTTCAATTTCAACCCTTTTCATCATCCTTGTTTGAGGATTCATAGTTGTATCCCACAATTGTTTTGGCATCATCTCACCTAATCCCTTGAATCTTTGAATATTGTAATTTGCATTTTCGCCAAAAGCTTTAATTGTTTCCTTTAATTGATTTTCGTTATAACAGTATTTATGATTCTTACCTCTTTCAACCTTATAGAGAGGAGGACAAGCAATATATATATACCCTTTTTCAACTAGTTCTCTTTGATATCTATAAAAAAATGTTAATAATAAAGTTCTTATATGAGCACCATCAACATCAGCATCGGTCATTATCACAACTCTGTGATATCTCAAAGAGCCAACGTCGAACTCCTCTCCCTTTATTCCTAATCCTAGAGCTGTTATTAATGACTGAATTTCTGTATTTTTATATATTTTTGTATCATCAGTTTTTTCAATATTAAGAATTTTACCCCTGAGAGGCAAAATAGCCTGGAAATTTCTATCTCTTCCTTGTTTTGCAGAACCTCCAGCAGAATCTCCCTCCACGATATAAATTTCAGATTCTGCAGGATCTCTAGAACTACAATCTGCTAATTTACCTGGCAAAGTTGAGCTTTCAAGAACACTTTTTCTTCTTACTAATTCTCTAGCCCTTCTGGCAGCTTCTGCTGCATTGAATGATTGAATTGCTTTCTCAAGAATCAAATCCAGAATTCCAGGATTGAATTCCATAAATTTTGTAAGAGCCTCCCCAATAAGAGAGTCAACAATACCTCTTACTTCAGTATTACCTAATTTTGTTTTTGTTTGCCCCTCGAATTCTGGGTCTGGAACTTTAACTGATAAAACAACAGTTAAGCCCTCTCTGATATTTTCGCCAGCTAAATTTTTTTCAATATCTTTTCTTTTACCTCTCTTTTTTGCAAGATTATTGAATGTTCTTGTCAAAACTGTCTTTAATCCTTCAATATGAGTACCTCCATCAATAGTTCTAATATTATTTGCAAAACCTAAAATATTATCTGAATATACATCTGAACACCATTGCAAAGCTGCCTCTACGTAAACGTTTTCCTTTTGTGAGTCAACATAAATTATCTCAGGATGAATAGAATCCTTTTCTGCATTCATGTACTGCACATATTCTTTAATTCCTCCTTGATACAAATAAATTTCTTCTTTGAAAGAACCATCAGACAATTCATTTCTCTCATCTCTAAAAACAATCTTTACTCCGCCATTCAGATAAGCAAGTTCTCTTAATCTGGATGAGAGAAGAGCATATTCGAACTCTATCCCACCAGAAAAAATTGTTCTATCGGGTTTAAAACAAATTGTGGTGCCTTTTTTAAAAGGTTTTTTAGACTGCTTTTTACTTTGCAATACACTCTGTGATACACCTTTTTCAAATCTTTGATTAAACTCACTACCATCTCTATAGACTGTCACATTAACCCATTCGCTTAAAGCATTAACAACTGATATCCCTACTCCATGCAAGCCGCCTGAAACTTTATAACCACCACTTCCAAATTTACCTCCCGCATGCAGAACAGTCAGAACAGTTTCTAAAGCACTTTTCCCAGTCCTAGGATGAATATCTGTTGGGATACCTCGTCCATTATCAGAGATTAAAGCTGATCCGTCTGCTTTAAGAACTATTTCTATATGATCACAATGACCTGCAAGTGCTTCATCAACTGAATTATCAACAACCTCATATACTAAATGATGCAAACCTCTTGGACCTGTAGAGCCTATATACATTCCAGGACGTTTGCGAACAGGTTCTAATCCCTCTAAAACCTGAATCTGTTCCGCGCCATATTCATTTGAGATTTTATTAGATCTTTTGTCCTCACTCATTTAATATAAAAAAAAAGATTGATCTTTGAAAATCTTATTTTTCAAAAGATCTTTAATTAAACTTACCATCGCATTAAGAGAAAGGCTCGAAGTCTATGAAAATTTTAATCACTTATATTATATAACCAATAAATTTTTCTTCAGAAATTCATATGTCGTCTTATCCTCCCCATGTAATAGTTTTAATTGGAGCAACAGCAAGTGGCAAAACAGAATTAGCTATTGAAATTGCAGAGTATTTTAAAACTCGTATACATAATATTGATTCAAGACAAATTTATAAGTCTATGGATGTTGGAACAGCCAAACCATCTGATAAACAACAAAAAAAAATAAAGCATTTTTTAATAGATATTGAAGAACCTATTAATCCAATTAATGTAAAACAATTTCAAGAAATTGCTCACAAATCAATAAAAAAAGAAATTAAGCAAAACAATTTACCTCTTCTTGTTGGAGGAAGTGGTTTGTATATGAACTCAATAACAAAGGGATTTTTTGTACCAGATGTCCCCCCGCAAAATAATTTAAGAAGAGAATTGGAGGAACTTGGTCAGAAAAAATGTTGGGAGCTTTTAAAAAATTATGATCCAATATCAGCAAAAAAAATAAATGTTGCTGATCAAATTAGAACAATTAGAGCTTTAGAAGTCTTTTACGTAACCGGAAAACCTTTATCGTCTCAAAAGGATCAAAAACCGCCTGAATGGAGAATATTAGAACTTGGATTAAATAGAGATAACTTAAAAGAAAGAATTTCACGAAGAACAAAAAATATGTTCTTATCTGGAATTGTTGAAGAGACTAAATTTCTTATTTCTCAATATGGATCTGATTTACCTTTGTTAGAAACTATTGGTTACCGAGAAGCTAAGGATGTTTTAAGTAATAATTTAACTATTGATAAGGCAATTGAAATGACTACTATAAAAACGAACCAATTTGCCAAAAGGCAAAAAACATGGTTTCGTAATAAAAATAATCCTATTTGGCTTGATAACAAAAACCTGCTAAAAGATGCAATAATTAAAATAGAGTCTTTTTTAGGCTAACTTTATAAAAAATAGATTTTTGTTCATCATCCAATCAATTTATAAACTAAACTGAATGCCCCCACGCCCACGCTTTGACCGTCGCGCTCCTGTAAGGGAGCTCCCAAATATTAATGAAAGAATAAAATACCCTCAATTACGAGTCGTTGATTCAGATGGAAAACAATTAGGTGTCATAGATAGATTGGAAGCATTAGAAATAGCCTCTCAGAGAGGGCTTGATTTAGTTTTAGTAAGTGAAAAAGCAAATCCTCCTGTTTGCAGAGTAATGGACTATGGTAAATATAAATTTGAACAAGAAAAAAAAGCAAAAGAAGCAAGAAAGAAATCTCATCAAACCGAAGTTAAAGAAGTAAAAATGAGGTACAAAATTGACAAACATGATTATGACGTACGAATAGGTCAAGCTACTAGATTTTTAAAATCTGGAGATAAAGTGAAATGCACCGTAATTTTTAGGGGCAGAGAAATTCAACACTCAAATTTAGCCGAAACACTCCTTTTAAAAATGGCGAATGATTTAGAAGAACAATCTGAAGTACAACAAAAACCAAAAAGAGAAGGAAGAAACATGATTATGTTTTTAAGCCCTAGAAAAACTCCTCTTGTTAAGAAAGATGAAAGGTGAGAAATTATTATCGAAAAACTATGACGAATGTTAAAGTGTCACTATGTATAAAAATTAATTAATTAAGATTTTTCTAAAGTGAAATTCCGTATTCAACTAGAAAGTGATATCCCTGCATCGACACAACTCTATAATCAAATTTGCTTTGCCATAGCTGCAAGACATTATCCTCCAGGTCATAGACTTCCCAGTACTAGGCAACTTGCGATGCAGACTGGACTTCATAGAAATACTATAAGCAAAGTTTACAGACAGCTTGAAATAGATGGGGTGGTTGAAGCAGTAGCTGGATCTGGTATCTATGTAAGAGATAATCTTACTAAAAGGGAGTTTAAAAAATCGTTCTACTCAAAAGATAAAATTAATAAACAACCGGATCAAGAAGTGAAGCAGATTGTTGATAAATTCATAAATCTTGGATGCACCTTACAAGAAGCAAGAGAAATATTAACCAATGAAATTGATTGGCGTATTAAATGCGGCTCAAAAATTATTGTAAGTACTCCTAGAGAAGATATAGGGGCTTCCATGTTAATAGCAGAAGACCTATCTCCAAAAATTAATGTGCCAGTGGAAGTTGTTCCTGTTGAAGAATTAGAAAAAGTTTTGAGCAATTCAAATAATGGTACTATTGTCACAAGTAGATATTTTTTACAACCACTAGAAAAAGTTGCAAAACAATATGGAGTTAGAGCTATTGCAGTTGACTTGAGCGATTTTCAAAAGGAATTAGATATTATCAAAGAATTAAACCCTGGAAACTGTGTAGGTATTGTCAGCATTAGTCCAGGTTTATTGAGAGCAGCAGAAGTAATAATTCATAGCATGAGAGGAGGTGAACTAATTCTTATGACTGCTATTTCAGATAATAATAGTAGACTACTATCACTTTTAAAGGCCTCAAATCACATAATATGTGATGGGCCTAGTTTATCAGTTGTTGAGAATACATTATTAAAAAATAGGTCTCAATTTATGAGATTACCTCAAATAATATGTGCTAAAAATTATTTAAGTATCGAAACAATCAATCATTTAAAAAAAGAAATAGGAGTTGTGAATTAGACCATGGTGCTAAGAACTTTTAAATCTGATATAGAAATTATCAAAGAGAGAGATCCTGCTGCTAGGGGAATATTAGAGATTTTTCTTTGTTACCCAGGATTTCAATCAATAGTAATTCATAGGTTCACTCATAAATTATGGCAATTAAAAATTCCTCTAATTCCTCGCTTTTTAAGTCATCTTAATAGGTTAGTGACAGGTATTGAAATCCATCCTGGAGCAAAAATTGGTAAACGGGTTTTCATTGATCACGGGATGGGGGTTGTAATTGGTGAAACGGCTGAAATAGGAAATAATTGTCTGCTTTATCAAGGAGTAACATTAGGAGGCACTGGTAAAAGTCATGGGAAAAGACACCCAACCCTAATGGAAAATGTTGTAGTTGGAGCAGGCGCAAAAGTCCTTGGATCCATCATAGTAGGATCTAATACCCGTATTGGTGCGGGTTCAGTAGTCGTTCGCAATGTAGAAGGGAACAGTACTGTGGTAGGGGTTCCTGGAAGAGTAGTCCATCAGAGTGGAGTCAAAGTTAATCCATTAGCACACTCTGCCTTGCCAGATGCAGAGGCTAATGTGATAAAAAATTTAATGGATAGAATAGACTTACTTGAAAATGAAATACTTAAGCAACAAAAAATCCTGCTTTGTCTCGCTAATTCAGAATCTATTGATATCTCTAAACTTGGTGAAGCTCAAAATCTTAAAGACAAAGAAATTATAGAATTTCTTGGAGATGATTAAATATTGATTTAATTTTTATCATCCTTATCAGTTTTAGGTTGAAACATAAACATTGAATAAATTACGTTTCGTCTCATATTAGTCATCATTTCGAGGAACATATCATATCCTTCATTTTTGTACTCAATTAAAGGATCTTTTTGTCCATAACCTCTCAATCCAACTGATTCCCTCAAGGAATCCATAGATTGAAGGTGTTCTCTCCATAAATTATCAATTTGCTGCAAGATGAAGAATCTTTCAGCTTCTCTCATTAATCCAGGACGAATCTGTTCAATTTGAGATTCCTTTAAGTCATAAGCTATTCGTAATTGCTCTTGCAGATAGTTTTTTAATTCTTCTACTGAAAGTAACTTGATATCTTCAACTTTAAGATCATCTAAAAGATATATGAATTCTTTTACTTTAGAAATTAATTGATCAATATTCCATTCTTCTGGAGGTAGATCAGGATTAATATATGCCTCTACGATTTCATACATTGTTTTTTCTCCATATCCTATTACTTGCCTTTTTAAATCAGTCCCCTTCAAGACTCTAAGTCTTTCGCTATAAACTGCTTTTCGTTGATTATTCATTACCTCATCATATTCAAAAACTTGTTTTCTAATATCGTAGTAATATGTTTCAACTTTCTTTTGAGCACTTTCTAAAGACCTAGTAAGCATTCCTGATTCGATAGGCATATCTTCATCAACCCTAAATGCATTCATTAAATTTGCTACTCTATCACCTCCAAAAATCCTCAATAAATTATCTTCTAAAGATAAAAAGAATCTTGTACTTCCTAAATCACCTTGTCTTCCTGCTCTACCTCTAAGTTGATTATCCACCCTTCTTGATTCATGTCTTTCAGTACCGATGACATGTAAACCTCCTAACTCTATTACTTTTTTTTCTTCATGAGTCAAAACTTCTTCATATGCCTTTTTTACATTTGATAAAGATTTCCTCAATAGCTTTATCATATTTTCTTCAATTGGAGCTTTTTCTGCAGCTGTAGCAATTCTGTCATCTAACTCCAAAACAGAGAGTTGTCTATCACCCCAATTCTTAACAAGTTCATGAGATAAAAGAGAAAGTTCCTTTTCAATTTCTTCATCCAGTTTGCAGGGGAAAAGACTTGTTGAAGTATCAGGAATATTCTTTCTCAAATTTGGGGCCGCTTTTGAAGAAAAACCGCCCTTGGATTTCGAACTTCTTTGTTTCGGAATTAGTGGCTTATGCTCATTATCTGGCTTTACCAATAAAGGAATTAGAATCTGCTTTAATTTAAGTCTTGCCATATAATCACTATTACCGCCGAGAATTATATCTGTCCCCCTTCCAGCCATATTAGTAGCAATAGTAACAGCACTTACTCGTCCAGCTTGAGCTACAATTTCTGCCTCACGTTCAACGTTTTCTGGCTTAGCGTTTAATAAGTTATGTGGGATTTTTTCTTCAGCTAAAAGTGAACTTAATAACTCACTTTTTTCAACACTTGTTGTGCCAACCAAAACAGGTCTTCCTTCTCTGTGAATTTTTGCAGTTTCTTTGGCAACAGCTTTCCATTTACCGATCTCTGTCTTAAATACTTGATCAGACCAATCTTGTCTCTTTCTTATTTGATTAGTTGGTATGACTGTTGATTCTAATTTATAAGTTTTTTCAAATTCAACCTCCTCTGTTTTTGCCGTTCCTGTCATTCCTGCAAGACCTGGATATAAAAGGAAAAAATTCTGATAAGTTATGGATGCTAATGTTTGCGTCTCAGGCTGGATTTTAAGACCTTCTTTCGCTTCAATTGCCTGATGTTGTCCGTCACTCCATCGCCTTCCGGGCATGACTCTTCCTGTAAATTCATCTACTATTACAGCCTCATTATTTTTGATAATGTAATTTACATCTTTAATGAATAATTCTTTAGCTTTTAAAGCATTAGTTACATAGTGGGCCCAGGGATCTTCAGGATTATACAAATCATTTACTGCCAAATACTCTTCGCATTTAGCAAAACCCTGATCAGTTAATATACAACTTCTCTGCTTTTCATCAACTTCATAATCCCCTTCTGGATCCACACCATCTTTACTTAATTCTTTTGCTTTAACTAGTGTCAAGGATAATTCTGACGCTTTTTGATATTTTTCTTGAGGTCTTTCAACTTGGCCAGAAATAATTAAAGGTGTTCTAGCTTCATCTATTAATATTGAATCGACCTCATCTATAACGCAGTAATTGAATTTTCTTTGCACTACCTCATCAATATCAGTAGACATATTATCTCTTAAATAATCAAATCCCAATTCGGAATTCGTGGCGTAAGTTATATCGCAATCATAATTTTTCTTTCTCTCAATAGGGTTCATATCTTGTTGAATCAAACCAACAGATAAACCTAAAAACCGGTGAACTTGGCCCATCCACTCTGCATCTCTTCTAGCTAAATAATCATTTACAGTAACA
>QCCW01000033.1 GCA_003281125.1 Prochlorococcus sp. AG-347-N23
AGTTTCTTTGCAAAAACCATTAGAGAATTAGGGTGTACTGCTTTAACAAGTTCAAGATCTGAAAACAAGATCCTAATTCAGCACTTGTAACTGGACCAATTTGCAAGAAATCATGGTCATTAGCAGGTCATTACTTCTCTGGTCAAACTGAAGTATTAGCAAAATCTTGTGGAGTAAAAAATGTTGGAATGTTATTTACAGCAAAATCACCAATCACAGGTTGGAGATTCAATACTTTATTAGCTACAACCCATATAGCTCTTTGTGAGGTTCCCAAAAAATTAACTAAAGAATTAATCCACTCAAAATTAGACCTTTTCAAAGACTTTTGCACTTCCTATACAGATAAACCTACTTTAAAAGTTGCAGGAATAAATCCTCATGCTGGCGAAGAGGGGGTTTTGGGTAATGAAGAAAAAGATTGGCTCAATAATGCGTTAATTGATTGGAATGAGAAGAATAGAGAAGTTAAATTATTAGGCCCTATATCACCGGATAGTTGCTGGAATTCTTCGGCAAAAGCTTGGAGAGACAAAAATGCTGAAAGACATAATGGCATTCTTGCTATGTATCATGATCAAGGTTTAATACCAATGAAAATTATAGCTCTTAACTACTCAGTAAATACTACAATAGGTTTACCTTTTATAAGAACATCTCCAGATCATGGGACGGGATTTGATATTGCTGGGAAAGGAATAGCTCAATCTCAAAGCATGATTGAAGCCATAAAGGCTGCTATAGAAATGACCAAAAATTCAAGACTGCTTAACACGCATTAAAACTTGACCAAATTCAACAGGCGTTCCATTTTCAACGAGAATCTCTACTATTTCAGCATTAAATTCAGATTCAATTTCATTCATTAACTTCATAGCTTCCAAAATACAAATAGTTTGACCAACCTTAATATTATTTCCTTCTTCGACGAATGGCTCCTCTCCAGGCGCTGCAGCCCTATAAAAAGTCCCAACCATAGGAGATGTAATTTCAGTGAGATCTGAGCGCCCAGGAGGGGCCACCTGTGTCACATCAGGTTCATTTATTACTGAGACGTTATCATTAATAGGTTTTTGATTAGCAATTGTTTTACTATCTAATGTGCTATTAGAAACTAAATTATTAGAACTTTGGTTTTGATCAAATAAATTCCTTTTTATTTCAAGCTTAAAATCTTCTCCCTCTAAGGAGAATTCTTGAATATCGCTAGCAGAAATTTTCTCGATTAAGCGATTTAAGTCTTCATGATCTAATTTCATAGCCATTAATTTTCACGTCCAAGATAACTATCGTTACGAGTATCAACTTTAATCATTTCTCCAGGAGAAATAAATAAAGGAACCATAACTTGAGCACCTGTTTCTAGAATAGCTGGTTTAGTGCCCCCACTAGCAGTATCGCCTTTAACTCCAGGATCGGTCTCTGTAACTTTCAAAGAAACAGATATTGGGAGTTCCACTTCTAAAACTTTACCATTATGGAAAATAACATTAACCTCCATTCCCTCTTTCAAATACTTTGAACCTTTACCGATTTGCTCAGAGGAGAGTCTTGTCTCTTCAAAACTTGTCATATCCATAAAAACATAATCTCCAGACTCCACATAAGTGTGCTGGAGGTTAGACTTCTCTAGGATAGCCTGCTGTACTGATTCTCCGGCTCGAAAAGTTTTTTCAACCACGTTGCCGCTTTGAACTGATTTTAATTTTGTTCGCACAAAAGCAGAACCCTTACCAGGCTTGACATGTAGAAATTCTACAACACGCCAAACTTGTCCATCCAATTCGATGGTGGTACCTGTGCGAAAATCGTTACTGGAAATCATTCCTGTATTACATCCCCAAGGATCATAAACCTGCAAGAGTGCTATGCAAAAATTCTTATCAAATCAGAACAAACTTTTTTTATTTTTATCAATCATAACTTTACAGGTTTTTCTCTTTAAACCCATTCAAGTATTAGCTGATTTACCTACTGGAAATGCGGTTAAAGACCCTAATGCAATCCTAAGAAACGCTCTCCCTATCAAGCAAGTTGAGCTTCAAGAACTTCAACACAAATTGGAAGAAACTAGTGACCTTGTAAGAGGAGGAAGATGGCCTGCTCTTGCAAAAACTGTTACAAAATGTCAATCTTTACTAAAAAAATACCAAAGTCGTATTATCCAAGAATTACCAAATGACAAAAAGAAAATTGCTGAAAAAACATTTTTTGAACTAAAAGAGAATTTTGATACTCTTCAAGATTACTCTAAATCAAAGGATAAGTATTCGTTTATAGCGACTAGAAAAAAGGCTTTAGATAAGATAGGTGGATTAGAAGAATATTTTTTACCAAATCAATTTCCTTACTATATCCCAGAAGAGTTCGATAATTTACCAAGATTACTAGGTCGAGCAAAAGTAAATATAAAAACCTCCAAAGGAGACATGCAAGCTATTGTTGATGGATTTAACGCCCCACTTACAGCAGGAGCATTTATAGATTTATCATCAAAAAATTTTTATAAAAATTTACCTATCAACAGAGCAGAAGAATTTTTTGTACTTCAAACAGGTGATCCAATTGGCGAAGCAATTGGTTATACAGATCCCGAGACAAATGAAGAGCGACACGTTCCTCTTGAAATTAGAATTCCTGATCAAAAGAATACTTTTTATAATCAGACCTTTGAAGATTTAGGCTTTTACACTGAGACACCAACATTGCCTTTCGCAACACTTGGAACTTTGGGATGGTCCCATTCAAATACGGCAGTTGATGATGGATCCTCGCAGTTTTTCTTCTTTTTATATGAAGCAGAATTAAATCCAGCTGGTCGCAATTTAATTGATGGAAGGAATGCTGCCTTTGGTTATGTTGTCGATGGTTTTGACGTATTAGAAGAGCTAAAGATGACAAAATAATCTCAATTGATGTTTTAGAAGGGATTGAAAACCTCAAATTAAATGCATAAAGAAATAATAGAAGATATAGGGGAAAAAGAATTAATTAATAGGCTTGGAAAGTTTATGCCTAAAAATCAATTATTAGATGATTGCGCTTTAATCAAAGCTAGAAATGATGACTTACTTATCAATAATGATTCTTTAGTTGAAAATATTCATTTCAATGACCTTACTATTCACCCTGAAGATCTTGGATGGAAAGCAGTTGTGAGCAATATCTCTGACTTATTATCTAGTGGTAGCAAGAAAACTATAGGAATCACAATAAGTCTAATCATACCGGCTAAGACTGAGTGGGTTTGGGTTGAAGAGTTGTATAAAGGAATAAATAAAGCTTTAAAAAAATATGGTGGGAAAATTCTTGGAGGAGATTGCTCACAAGGAAATCAAAAAACTATATCAATAACAGCCTTTGGGATTCAAGGCGAACTTGAATTAAGAAGAAATGCATGCAAACCAGGCGATATTATTTTGACTACTGGGATTCATGGTCTTAGTAAATTAGGATTTATGATTCAGAGTAAAATAAATTTCGATAATAATGTTTCTGTTAATAAAAGATTAATCAGGAAGTCCATCGAACATTTTTGTCGCCCTAAAGTTTACCCAAATTTTCTAAAAAATCTCCTTAAAACTCGCTCAAATAAAAAAATAAACAAATTAGGATGTACTGATAGCAGTGATGGGCTATATCAAGCCGTGCAAGATTTAGCAATTGCTAGCAAATGTAAAGCAATCTTGAATTATGAAAAAATACCCAAAGATAAAGATTGGCCAAAAGGAGAGAAATGGGATGAATACTATTTTTTTGGAGGTGAAGATTACGAATTAGTTTTCTCATTGCCCAAAAAATGGGCAACAAATCTAATTAGACTAGATAAGAATATTAACGAAATTGGCTATTTCGCTAATGGTGAACCATCAATAGAATTTCAAGATAATAAAAAAGATGCATTATTAAAAAATACACCTTTTAAACACTTTTAATTATTCCCAATTTTTAGCAACAATCTCTGCTAAATCTACGACTCTCTGACTATAACCCCACTCATTATCGTACCATGCAAGGACCTTAACAAGATTATCTCCAATACACATGGTAAGGTCACTATCTACAATTGATGATTCATTAGTACCTGCATAATCGCTTGATACTAAGGGTTCATCACCATACTTAATAATACCCTTCATTGAACCTAAAGATGCTTCTTTAAGTGCATTATTTACTTCTTCACTTTTGACAGATTTAGAAGATTCGAAAACAAAATCCACAGCTGAAACGTTAGGTGTAGGAACCCTCATTGCTATTCCTGTTAATTTGCCTTGCATTTCTGGGTAAACTAGTGCAACTGCTTTAGCAGCTCCTGTAGAAGTTGGAACGATATTGGTAGCAGCGGCCCTCGCCCTTCTTAAATCTCTATGACTATTATCAAGAATTCTTTGATCACCAGTATAACTATGAATTGTAGTCATCAGACCTTTATTAATCCCAAAAGTTTGGTCTAAAACTTTCACTACTGGAGCTAAGCAGTTGGTAGTGCAACTAGCATTACTTAAAATATCATAGTCCTTATGCTTATATGTATCTGCATTAACTCCAACTACATAAGTACCAACGCCAGCACCTTTACCCGGAGCCGTTAAGATAACTTTTTTAGCTCCCACCTCTAGATGCTTGCTAGCTCCAACATCTGTATTAAAAACTCCAGTTGATTCAATTACTAAATCCACACCCCAATCTTTCCAAGGGAGGTTCATTGGATTTCTATCAGAAAAGCACTTGATTGTCTTATTATTAATTACAAAAGTGTCATCTGTATACTGAATATCAACACCATCAAGTTGACCAAGAACTGAATCATATTTTAAAAGATGAGCATTAGTCTTGGGATCTGACGTTACGTTAATACCAACAACTTCAATATTGGTGTAAGCTCCTCTACTAAGCCAACAACGCATAAAGTTTCGACCAATTCTGCCAAACCCGTTAATTGCAACACGCAAAGTCATAACTAATAATTTCTAAATGATTAACCTAAGTTGCTGATCATACTGAATTTTGTGCAATAACGTAAGTTTTTTTTGATTTATTAAGCAAATAAGTCTAGTTTTGTATTAATTCCGGAAAAAAGAATCATTTTTTTTTAAGAAAAAATACCAAAATTTTTACTTTGAAGTTATTTTAATCTAAGTAAAAGATAAACCTTGGATAAAGAATTAATACTTAAAAATCATTTCCATTTTATTGGAGTAGGTGGTATTGGAATGTCAGCAATTGCAATGGGTTTAATGAAAAAAGGTTATTCAGTTTCAGGATCTGATTTAGTTCAAAACAATGAAACCAAAAAATTAGAAAAATTAGGAGCAATTATCTTTAATTCCCAAATTGGAGAAAATATTAAATTTATAACTTCAAAATTTAACAACAAATTAATTAATTTTGTTGTAAGCACAGCTATTAAGCCGGAAAATGAAGAATTAATTTATTGTAGAAAAAAAAATTTACCAGTAAAACATCGATCAGAGATTCTTGCACTGTTGATGCATTCATATACATCATTGGCTGTAGCAGGCAGCCATGGGAAAACATCAACCAGTACATTTCTGTCTACACTACTTGAGTTATGTACGCATAATTCTTCTTCAATAACTGGGGGAATCATTCCTATCTACAATTCTAATTGTCACTTAGAGGATACAAAATTCCTAGTAGCTGAAGTTGATGAGTCCGATGGCACAATAAATAGATATAAATCTGATATTGGAATAATTAATAATATTGATTTTGATCATTGTGATCATTTTTCTGATTTAGAAGAAGTTATATCTTCTTTTAAAGATTTCGCTACAAACTCTAAAAAATTATTAATTAATTTTGATTGTAAAAATACAAGAAATAATTTTTATTCTAAAAATAACTGGTCAAACACCTCAGCAAGAAACGTAGCTTATTCCATAATTCCTGATGAAATTAATGCAAGACATACAATTGGAAAATATTACGAAAATGGACATTTTATTTGTAGTTTAGAAATTCCAATTCCAGGGTTGCACAATCTTTCGAATATTACAGCTGCAATAGCAGCTTCAAGAATGATAGGTTTAGATTTTTTAGAAATTAAGAAAAATATAAAATACCTCAAACTACCAAAAAAAAGATTTGAATACAGAGGCCAAATATATGAAAGACATTTATATGATGATTACGCACATCATCCTAATGAAATAAAAGAAACGATTAAATTAGGAAGATTATTTATAAAGCAAAAACGTGAAAATGCATCTCAAAAAAGTAGATTAATAGCGATATTTCAACCTCATAGATACTCTCGAGTAAAGCAATTTACTAAAGAATTTGCTGAAGAATTATCAAAAGCAGATGTTGTGTATGTAACTAATATTTATGGAGCAGGAGAAGTAAACGAAGATAAAATTAATTCAAAAATTATTACAGATCTAATTTATAAACAAAACAAAAATGTTTGTTACATAAATGATTATCATGAAATTACAAATAACTTTCTCGAATTAACTCAAAAAGGGGATTTTATTTTGAATATGGGAGCTGGTGATTGTCATAATTTCTGGTCAATTTTAAATGCAAAAAAACAATTAAAGTATTAATCTAATACATGAATAAGAAAATTTTTTCTAAGAATTCTAATCTAAGTAGTTATACGACTATAAAAGTCGGAGGTGTAGCTGAATATTTTGCTGAACCAACAAATACTGATGAATTTTCGTTTCTAATAAAATGGGCTAATTTAAATAAACATAAATGCCAAATAATTGGTGCAGGTTCAAATCTGCTAATAAATAATATTTTCATAAAAGGTTTAGTTATATGTACAAAGAAAATGAAGACATTAACGATAGAGCCTTATTCAGGAATCGTTGAAGCGGAAGCAGGTGTAATGCTCCCAACACTTTCTAATTCTCTTGCTAAAAATAGATTACAAGGAGGAGAATGGGCTGTCGGAATTCCAGGCACTTTAGGAGGTGCAATTTATATGAATGCTGGAACAGGCAGCTTATCATTAGCAAAAAATCTTATTTCCGTAAAAGTTATAAATAATAAAACTAATGAACAACTTGAAATTCAAAAAAAAGATATCGATTTTGAGTATAGATTTAGTTCTTTTCAAAGTAATGATTTAGCAATTATTAGTGCAAAGCTACATTTTGAGCCTAATGGAAATCTAGAACAATTAATTCAAACAACCAAAAATAACCTTAAATTAAAAACGGAAACGCAACCATATCATCTACCAAGTTTTGGTAGTGTTTTTAAAAATCCCGAAAATAATTTTGCAGCAAAATTAATTGATGATATGGGTTTAAAGGGATTTAAAATTGGGGGAGCAGAAATTTCTACAATGCATTCAAACTTTATAATTAACAATTCTTCAGCAAGTTCAAGAGATATTTATGAATTAATAACTGTAATTCAACAAAAAATACTACAAAACAAAGGGATTTATCTGCAACCGGAAGTAAGAATGATTGGTTTTGACTATCCTAATTAAAGAAACTTTTTTTTAAAATGGCAGGTTTTGGACTTCCTAATTTTGGACAACTTACGGAAGCTTTTAAAAAAGCTAAACAAATTCAACAAGATGCTCAAAAATTACAAGATGAACTTGAAAATATGGAGATTGAAGGGGAAAGTGATGATGAAATGGTAAAAGTCTGGATAAGTGGGAACCAAGTTCCTTTAAAGGTAGAAGTGCAAGAAAATATTTTAAATTCAGATAAAGAAAAAATTGAGAGAAATATTTTACAAGCTATTCAAAAAGCTCATGAATTATCTACTACCACTATGAAAGAAAGAATGAATGATTTAACTGGTGGATTAAATCTTAATCTTCCGGGTTTTGATAATAGTGAATCTTAGAAGACTCAATCATTTCTTTATAAAAAGAATATCTTTCAAAAGATTTATTTAAATTACAGCCCTCATCATTCAAATGCAAGCAGTCCCGAAATTTACACCTAATTCCTTCATCGATTACTTGTTTGTATATTTCCGAAAAGAGATTCGGCAACAATTTCATATCAACCTCTAAAGGTTGCATATTAAAACCTGGCGTATCAACAATATAACTTTGATTAGATATGGAAAATAACTCGATATTTCGAGTAGTGTTTTTCCCTCTCTTAATTTTATTTGAGACTGAAGCAGTACTATTTTGAAGACCTGGAATTATCTTGTTGAGCAAAGTAGTTTTACCAACGCCGGATGGGCCCATAAAAATCGAACACTTTTTTTTCTTTAACTGAGCTAATAAATCTTCAAAGTGATCGGATTCATATAAATTTAAAGTAATTGCTTGATAACCCCATTTCTTAAACTTATCAAGTAAAAATATCTGTTTTTTTTCTGATATTAAATCACACTTTGTCAAAACTAATGACACTTCTGCCCCCATAGATTCTGCTGATATCAAAAACCTATTAACTTGAGATAAATTTAACTTTGGCTCATCAAC
>QCCW01000034.1 GCA_003281125.1 Prochlorococcus sp. AG-347-N23
AAATACTCCGAATTCGATGAGGGCTTTAAATACTTTAAGAGAAATATTAGAAAATGAATTTAAAGGAGTTTATGCTTTAAAGGTCATTGATGTACTTAAACAACCACAACTTGCAGAAGAAGACAAAATTTTAGCTACCCCAACCTTAGCTAAAATTTTGCCCCCACCAGTCAGGAGAATAATTGGTGATCTTTCAGACAGAGAGAAAGTTTTAATAGGTTTAGATCTGCTTTTTGATGAATTAACTGAAACTGAATATAGTGGAGATAAATAAATTCATAGAAAAATTTTATAATTAAAGATAAATCTAATATTTATTTTTAATTTTGTTTCTTTAGCACAAAACTATGAAAGATAAGAAATTTGGCAAATCAAACAAAATGCAAGTGCAAAAATTGCCTACCGGTATAGAAGGCTTCGATGATGTTTGTAGAGGTGGATTGCCTGTATCTCGAAGTACACTTGTTAGTGGCACTTCAGGTACTGGTAAAACTGTTTTTTCCCTACAATACTTACACCATGGAATTTGTAATTTTGATGAGCCAGGTATTTTCGTTACATTTGAGGAGTCCCCTTTAGACATCATAAGGAATGCTGCTAGCTTCGGATGGGATTTACAAGAATTAATTGATCAAAATAAATTATTTATATTAGATGCATCTCCTGATCCTGACGGTCAAGATGTGGCTGGTAATTTTGACTTGTCTGGTCTTATTGAGAGAATAAGTTACGCAATAAGAAAATATAAAGCTAAAAGAGTTGCAATAGATTCAATAACTGCCGTTTTTCAACAATATGACGCTATTTATGTTGTTAGAAGAGAAATATTTAGATTAATAGCAAGATTAAAAGAAATAGGAGTAACAACTGTTATGACGACAGAAAGGGTTGATGATTACGGTCCCATTGCAAGATATGGAGTAGAAGAATTTGTATCTGATAATGTCGTCTTATTAAGAAATGTTCTAGAGTCAGAGAAGAGAAGAAGAACTCTAGAAGTCTTGAAGTTAAGAGGTACTGTACATATGAAAGGGGAATACCCATTCACTATGGGAATAGATGGTATAAGTGTGTTTGCTCTGGGAGCAATGAGACTTACACAAAGATCTTCGAATATTAGGATTAGTTCCGGAGTTAAAGATCTCGACGATATGTGTGGAGGAGGTTATTTTCAAGATTCTATTATTCTCGCTACGGGAGCTACCGGTACAGGTAAGACTATGCTTGTATCAAAATTCGTAGAAGATGCTTATAACAACAGTGAAAGAGCAATATTATTTGCATATGAGGAATCTAGGGCTCAATTGCTTAGGAATGCTACAAGTTGGGGAATAGACTTTGAAAAGATGGAAAGTGATGGGTTACTAAAAATTATTTGTGCATACCCTGAATCAACTGGTTTGGAAGATCACTTACAAATAATAAAGACTCAAATTAATCAATTTAAACCAAAGAGAATGGCAATTGATTCTCTTTCAGCATTAGCACGAGGTGTAAGTTTGAATGCATTTAGACAGTTTGTAATTGCAGTTACTGGTTATACAAAACAAGAAGAAATTGCAGGATTTTTTACTAATACTGCAGAAGAATTTATGGGAAGTCATTCAATTACTGATTCTCATATTTCAACGATTACAGATACTATATTATTACTCCAATATGTTGAAATAAAAGGGGAGATGGCTAGAGCATTAAATGTTTTTAAAATGCGTGGATCATGGCATGATAAAAGAATAAGAGAATTTATAATAACTAATAAAGGTCCTGAAATAAAAGATTCTTTTTCCAACTTTGAGCAGATATTTAGTGGTGCACCACATAGAGTTGTTCCTGATCAAAATATTCAGAATATTTTTAAAGGATTAGATAATAATTAGATTATTTTACTGACTTTAGAACTGGAAAAATTTTCTGTATTATTAATAGTCTGAGTCAATAACTCATCTTTATCTGATTGTGCCAAAGCCAAATCAAACCAGAAGGTTGTTCCAACACCTAACTCACTTGCCATTCGAATTTCACCTCCATGTTTTTCTATAATACCTCTCACTATAGATAACCCCAAACCTGTTCCTTGCTCAGTATGAACAGCATTCTCAACTCTGTAAAAACGGTCAAAAATTTTCTCTTGATCCGTTGGAGATATTCCAGAACCTGTATCAGCAATCTCAATTCTTACTTTTGGTAATGGTGAAACTAACTCACATTGAGGTGCTTCATCATTCTTATTACTTGGAGGAAAAGCAGGACAAGAGTCTGGCCAAGTATAAGCTCTTATGATGAGATTGCTGTTTTTTGGACTAAATTTCAATCCATTACCCAATAAATTATCAAAAACTTGTAAAAGTAAATCAAAATTTCCAAGAATTGGAGGAATAGTTTCTTCTATATCATGTGCCAATGAAACATTTTTTTCTGTAGCGTTAAGTCTATAATTTCTTAGAGTCTGCTCAATTGCTGGTTTTATATCCATTTCCTCTAGTTGAATTATTTTCCCTGACTCCAATCTTGATAAATCTAATACATCATTCACTAGTCTTGTAAGTCTATCTGTCTCTGAATTTGCAATACCCAGAAATTCGAGTTGCTCTTCGTTTGAGAGCTGATCTTTTAAGTCATGTAAGGTCTCCACATAACTTTTAATGTTAAAAAGTGGTGTCCTTAATTCATGCGAAACATTACTTATAAATCTGTTCTGAGCCGCATTTAGTTCTACTTCTCTTGTTAAATCTTGAATTGTAACAGCGATACCTTTTAATTCGATTTTATTTGTATCTAAGACTGATTGCAAAACAATTCTTAAAGTTCTTGCTGGTTCTCCTAAGCTAAACCTTAAATCATCTTTCTCTTTCTCTCTATTTAAAATAGATTCAATATTTGTATGTAAATCATTTGATAAAATTTCAGGGATCTCATTTAAAAAATATTTTCCTTCTAAGAATCTGCCTTCCCAACGGAATAATCTTTTAGCGGTTGGGTTAGTAAGTACGATCCTACCTTGGGAATCTAATAATATTGCACCATCAGCCATAGTAGCAATTAATGATTGCTGTTTTATTTGTGCAGCTTTAAGTTCTTCAATGTTTGCCTCATCATAATTTTCTAATTGAGTGGCCATTCGGTTAAATCCATTTAGAAGTTCTCCTAAATCCCCAGTCATAGGTAGAGAAATTCTTGATTTAAAGTTCCCTTTTGAAATCTCCCTAACACCTCTTACTAACTCTCTTACAGGTCTAGTAATTGTTAGTGCATTAAATACTGCTCCCAATATTACTAAAACCCAAATCGATATAAAAACTGCAATCGTTATTTCCCTTGTAAGAGCAGCACTGGCCAATGCTTTTTTATTTGGGGTAACTCCTAAAGCTAAAGTTCCAAGATATTTTCCTTTCCACAGCATTGGCACAAATACATCTGTTACTTGACCCTGAGGTGTAACATGCTGTCTAACTAAGGGGAATTGTGGTCTTTTTTTTAATTCTGATGGGAGTTTTAACCTTCTAGTAAGTTGGAACTGGCTATCTGAACTTGTTGGAGTAGCACTAATTGGTATTCCAAGTTGAACTATATCTTCAGCATCAGTAAAAAATATGTAACGTAGATTTCGACTTGATCTCCAAAACTTTTCAGCCACATTTGAGATTTCTTTTTTTTGATTATTAGCAACTAATTCTGTGACATTACCCGATAACAATAATCCTAGATCTCGGGCATATCTCGTATCATTCATTCCTGCATCTCGTTGAATACTATTTAGTGCAAAAAAAGTTATTCCTGTCATTAGGAGACTGACAACGAGAGTTGCTATTGCTAATAATTTTGTTCTTAAACTAAACCCACTCCACCATGCAATTAGTCTTTTAGACCAAAGGTTTTTATTGATATCTTCACTATCGGGGATACTATATCCTTTACTTTCTTGATTATTGGTATCTACCATGAATTAATTCTCCTTAGTAAAGTTTTTTCTCACTTGATGTCCTATATCATTTCTAAAGTAAATTCCAAGTACTTTGCAAAAGTTTTAAATCAAAATCCTTATTTTCCGTTAAACCACTTCTTTTAATTCCAATTCTATTCAAACCTCTCAATCTTCCTGGATGTCCTTCAGCTAAGCAAAAAGGAGGTACGTCTCTATCTACCCTCGTCATTCCTCCTATCATTGATAAATATCCAACATGTACGAACTGATGAATACCTAAACAACCACCAATAATAGCTTTATCTTCAATCTTTACATGGCCTGCGACTTGAACACTATTTGATATAACTATCTTATTCCCAAGTTCACAATTATGCCCTATGTGGGTATACGCCATTAACAAATTATTATTACCAATAATAGTTTGCTCCCCTTCATCAGTTGCTTTATTAATAGTTACACATTCTCTAAAAGTGTTGTTATCTCCAATAACTACTTCAGTAGAGGCACCTTTATATTTAAGATCTTGAGGATCAAGGCCTATGAAGACATTAGGGAAAACTTTATTGTTAATACCAATTTTAGTTCTTCCAGTAATAACAGCGTTCGGTCCAATTTCAGTTCCTTTTCCGATAGTTACATTAGGACCTACGATAACTCCTTGAGAGATAATGACGTCATCATGTAATACGGCACTAGGATCAACATAAGCATTTGGGTGCACTTTTGCACCACTTGAATTTAACTTTAATTCAGTATTGTTATTCTCCATTTACCTAATCAACTAATGAGAACATTAATTCTCCAGCACAAACCAACTTTCCATCAACATGAGCCTCACCTTTAACCTTGCCAAATCTTTGTCTTTTAATACTCAATAATTCACAAGAAATTATCAATTGATCTCCAGGTACAACAGGTTTTCTAAATTTAACATTATTGATGCCTGCAAAGACGAAAAGTCCCTTAGGAAGATTGGGCATTTGAGTTACTATTATTCCCCCCACTTGAGCCATTGATTCAACAATAAGAACTCCAGGCATTAAGGGTCTTTCAGGAAAGTGTCCTTGAAATTGAGGCTCATTTATAGTTACATTTTTTACTGCAACAGCTCTTTCCCCAGGAATATGTTCTATGACTTTATCCACAAGAGCAAAAGGATATCTATGAGGTAATAAACCTAGTATTTCCTCGGAGGAGAGTTGATTATTTTCACTAGATAATTTTTTTTCCAAGACTATTAAAGATAAAGTTAATTTTTTAGCGATGAGGCTAATAAAGCATTCAAGGAATGTGATCCTTTATAAACTAAAATTTGTGCCCTAGGTAACCCTACCAAAGCCAAGTCCCCAATTAGGTCTAAAATTTTATGTCTTATTGGTTCATTATCAAATCTTAATGGAGGATTAACCCATTTATCATTATGACAAACAAGAGCATTTTCCAAACTTCCTCCTTTTATTAATCCAAGTTCACTTAACTCTTGAAATTGATCCTTAAAGCCAAATGTTCTTGCTGGAGCAATCATTTCAACAAAACTTTTTGGATTTAAATCAATTTCAAAACTTTGAATTCCAATTGCTTTATAGGGAAAGCTTATAGTAGAAATAATTTTAGTTTTCTCAGAAGGGGTTGCTGCTATAACTGAGTCTTCTTTATTTATTATTATTGATTTACTAATCTCTCGAAAAAAATCATCTGGGTTAGGTGCTTTTTTTATCCCTACTTCTTCAAACTCTCTAACCCACTGAATTGCCGATCCATCTAAAAGCGGGATCTCTTTCCCATCCACCTCAATATGAATATAACTTAACCCACACCCAGCCATTGCAGATAATAAATGCTCAATAGTATATAAATTTCTACCTCCTAATTTGACCGCAGTACAAAGCATCGTACTTCCAATTAATTCTTGACTTAACTTAAAAATCTCGTTAGGTTTATCTCTAAAAGAAACATAATATCCTTCTTTTTCATAAGAAGAAATTTTAACTCTTGTTTTTTCTCCACTATGAAGACCTATACCTTCTCTGGAGATAACACCAGCCAAGGTATAGCAAAAATCATAATTAGTAGGCCAAGAGAACACTTAAAACTTCCAGCCAACTCCAAGTGTATATCTCCAATCTCCACTTAAGTCCTTACTAGCAACATCTAGTCTTAATGGACCAATTGGCGTTTTAACTCCAACTCCCCCACCAAGCGAATAACCAGTACCAGATTTCTGCAATAATTTGCCAGGCTTTCCGGGGACATTCTTTTGAGTGCCTAAATCACTTCCTGCATCAGCAAAAAAAGTTCCTGATATCATTCTCCATATAGGGAATCTATATTCTGCTGTGCCTTCAACAAAACTTTTACTTACAGCCAAATCGCAAGATCCCCAACCTCTAACAGATGATGTTCCTCCCATACAAAATGCTTCATATGGAGGTAATTCTCCAAGAATAGTTCCTGCCTTAAATTGAAGACCAATAGTTTGTGGACAATCTTCACTATCAGCGTTTCTAGACCTACATTCCTTGGTTAAATTAATCAATTTTGTCGGTATAAAGTATGAATACGAGGCTCTCATTCTATTAAAGGTTGGAGAGTTTTCCCCAATAGAAACAAACTGTTCAGTACCAATGCTTAATTTGTTTCCAGAAGTAGGGTTTATAGAATTATTCAAATTATTTCTAGATGTACTTGCAATAAAACTTACCAATGTATTTTCTCCTGGGCATGACCCATCGTTTGGAGTATATCCAATACAAATAATATCGCCAACATTATCTCTTGTGGTAGTTGGCGTCCTATCACCATAAGGTCTCTTATTGCCATCACCATCAATCAATTTTACTTCCTTAAAGTTCATACCTGCAAGAACTCTCCATTTGGCAGTCCTAAATGGATCCCCACCATTTAGAGGCCTTGAGAAAGAAAATCCACCTCCAGTTTTTTCTAAAATTATTGAAGAAAAAGAATCAGCGTTAGATGGTGTTTTATCATCTACAGCGTACAACTTTCCATTATCTTCACTTCTAAATTCTTGTGGATAATCCCTGCTTAGAAAAACATTTGTTCTAAATGAAGTTTTATACTTATCACCTTTAATCCAAGGATCAGTTAGAGAAAAATTATAAGTTGTCGAATACTCACCAAAATTGAGATTTATATTGGTAGACCATGCTCTGCCTAATGCGTTTGTCTCCTGCAAACCAATAGAAGCAAAGACACCTGAGTTATTACTATAACCAAGTCCACCTGTTAATGATCCAGTCCTTTGCTCACTCAAATCTAGAAAGATTATGACTTGGCCAGGTTTTGAATTATCAGGGCCAAGAGAAACCTTTACATCATCAAAAAGTGATGTGGAATATAACCTTTTAATATCTGCTTCTAAAATTTTTCTATTAAATGCGGTGCCAGGTTGTGTTTTTAGCTCTCTTTTTATAACCCAGTCTTTTGTTTTACCCTTTCTAGGTTTTTCATCAGCTCCTTGGAATCTTAATTCAATATCAGAGATGATCCCTTCAGAAACATTTAATATTAAAATCCCGTCATCAGAAATTCTATCTGGAGTATTAATCCTAACTAATGAATAGCCCTCATCTTCATAACGTTTTTTTATTATCTCTATCTTATTTTGAAATTCATTTAGGTTAAGTGTTGTTCCGTAATAATTATTAAAAATAGTATCGACGTATGCATTTGAGATTAAAGAGTTTTTTGGTTTAAGTTCAACTCTCTTCAAAATTGGATTAGGCACTACATTTACAATTAATCGCACTCCTAATGGGCCATCTTGAGAATTTATTTTAACTCCTGAGAACCATCCACTAGCATATATTGAATTAAGATCTTGATTTAAGATTCGATTATCAACAATACTTCCTGGTTTAATACTCATGGAATCGTATGCCGCCAATTCAAGTTTTCTACCCTCAGGATGATTTTCCC
>QCCW01000035.1 GCA_003281125.1 Prochlorococcus sp. AG-347-N23
CACCCATTATTACTAAAAATAGAGAAATTGCAGAGATAATAAAAATGATTTTTTTATGTTTTTGATTATTTTTTTCATGAAAGGCCAATTTTCCTGAAATATTTAAACAATTAGTAATTTATACTGTAGCCTTTTAAATTACCTACGGAGTAAATTAAATACATCAGAAACTCCTCACACACTTTTTTCTGATAACTTTAAAAGTACTCGAGCGCACTGTTTGAGTACTTTTATTTTATTTATTTATTTATTTATTTATTTATTTATTTATTTTTCCGATGTGACAGTTAAAATAGAGGTATAAGAGGTATTACATATTTAGGACTCAGGTGTGATATTAGTTATGTGTGTAGGAGGAATTGATTTATTTCAGTGGAAACAAGGAAACACTTGAACTATATCAATTTTAAAAAGATCTCTCTTTGAGAGATCTTTTTTTTTGGGATTATTAGAAAAACATATTAAATTCTAAATATAAAAACATATATGCTTTCTTCCAAAATAATTAGGTCGTCATGCCAAATTAATAATTTAATTCGTTAGATTATGAGTTGTTAAATTCTTCTGTTAATGCAAATACTTTTTTTAGCAATTTTAATTTGTTCAAGCTTTTTATTCCCTTCTTCATCATTTGCCTCACATATAGAACTAAAACCTTGTGTAGAGATTGCTCATTGTGTACGAGAAGAATGGGAGGTAAACAATATTGAGAAACCTTTTGAAGAGATTAAAACATTTATCGAAAAAACTCCAAGAACTGAGATTGTAGAAATTGATGGCGATTATCTTCATGCTGAGGCAACCAGTAAATGGATGAAGTATGTAGACGACTTAGAAGTATCCTTTCTACCTGAATCAAACATCTTATTAATAAGATCAGAATCAAGAGTTGGAGAAAGTGATTTGGGAGTGAATCAAAAAAGAGTTGATTTACTAAAATCGAAAATGTTTTAAGATAATAAGTTAAAAAAAATAATTTATTTTTATTGTTTTTTGTATAACTTTTCCATTTTTAAAAAAAATTAGCAGATAAAAAAGTGATAATTATCATCATGCCTTGATAATGTCAATTTATTAGATTTTCTATTAAAAGATGATCATAAATGTTATGTATTTATTTTTATCTAGTTTTGTTTTTTTCTGGTTTTATATAAATATTAAAAAAAATGGACTTAAATGGATAATCAAAGGCCTTTTCCAAATTGGAATAATGGTATTATTCATTGGAGGGTTTTTCAAAATATTTTTCAACTTACCCCCTAATTTATTTATAAAAATATTTTTTCTTATTATTTATACATGGTGCACTGTTGGAATAAATGTTAATTTCATGATCCCTTTGATTAGTTTGATTGACCAAAAAATAGTGAAAAAATAAAACTAAAATATGCCTTAATTCTTAGTACAAAAAAATCTATTTCCTTAATCTTCAATATAAAAATTTTAAAGATTTACTTTTTCCCTTTTGAAAGTCTTTTTTTTATATTCCTAATCTTTAATTCCAAATTCTATAATTATATGTATTCAAAATAAAAGATTGATCATACCAATAAAGTATTTCATTATTTTTAACGTAATTACTATGTTTGAGATTTATTCATGATGCCAACTAATTTTAATATCTATTTCTTGAGATAAATTTCTTGTAACTGGACATTCTTTGGAAGCTTTTTTCAGAAAATCAATAGTTTCATTAGAAGTGTTCTCTGGTATAAAAATATCTATTATTAGTTCTTTTATCTTCCTCTCGCTATTTTGTGTCATTAGTTTTTCAATATTTAAATATATACCTTTCAAATCAAATCCTTTCGGTTTAGCTTTAATTGCCATAATGGTTAGTAGGCAAGTACCTAGAGATGTTGCTAATAAATCAGTTGGGGAAAAACTTTCACCTTTACCACAGTGATCTAAAGGTGCATCCGTTCTAATAAGAGTTCCAGATTGTAGATGAATAGCCTCACAGTTTAAATTACCTAAATAAGAACATTTCACTTTAGTCATTTTAAAAAATTAAATTAAGAGAATATGGTTAATAACAAAAATTGTGGAACATAACAAAATTATTGATCAGAATTTTTTACTTGCATATTAATGAATTATTAAGAAAATTCATCATTCAAGTTTTGAAATCAATTTTTATATCCATATTCCTCTAAGCAATACTCAATTAATTTAATTGATTTATTAAGAGTTCTTTTATTTTTATTTTCTAGATCGAAGCATACTTTTAAGACACGTATAGATTCATTTAAGGTTGATTCCTCTTTATTTTTTAAATCTTTAACTTGATTTATATAAATTAGTTTTTTAATCCCAATAATGGAAAATATAATTATTGATATTGTAGAAATTGCTATTTTGACTTTACTCATATAGTTTGTTATTTCAAATATTTTAATTTATTTAATATCTAAAAACTTTATATAGCAGATAGATCTAAGTAATTACATATGTAGTTGCTGTTATGGCAATGGCAGTAATTGAAATAATGATGTATGGAACAACTTTTAAAGGTATATATAAATTATTTTTAGACATAACTAGAAATTTTATACAAATCCTTACATTTCCTTCAAACTTTATAAGTCTTCAAATATACAAATTAATTTTCTTTGCAAAAATTAAATCCTTTTAAAAGATTAACAAATTTATATTCATTGAATTTTCATTAAATACAGTATCTCTAAATCCTGTCTTGAGTCCGATATTTTTCTTTTTAAGAAGCTTAATTCTTCTTGGCTCATTTTTGATTCTTTTATCATTGATTCTGCTTGTTCGATAGCATGTTCTATATTTCTAATTTTAATTTCTCTAATTGAGGGATCATCTTTACATGCTTTTTTAGTATTTGCATCTAACATGTGTACGAAAATTCAACTCGAATATAATCTAAATTAAAACTTCATTATGCAATTACCGCAAATTTAATTTAAATAATTTATTATTTTATTAAGAACTTTAACCTTAGCTAACCCTCTCTTCAATTGATCGAGTGGGTTTTTTTTATGGTGTAATATATTTCTAGCATTTACTACTAATTTGGAAGATTCAAAACTTAATCCTGGGGAAAATAATTCAATCGAATCGTCCCTTAATACGAATGAAGACAATAAAGATCTTAATAAGGGGAATAAAAAAGAAGAAAATGTTAAGGCATTTACAGAATTTTTAGAGAAAGCAAGTAATCAAGATTCTTCAGAAGAAAAAATAAAACTTGATTCTGAGCAACAAAAACTAAAAATTGATAAATCACTTTTTAAAAGATTTCTTAATACTGGATTTGATGGCATTTCAACTAATCCAAACTATAAAATGTTGGCATTGTTAATAATCCTTTTAATTAATTTGTCTCTATTTTTTGTAATTGGCAATATGGGCAAAGCGTTTTTAAGAAATGCAGGAATTATGGGTTAGAAATTATTTGTTTATTTTTGGATATTCATCTTTACAATTTTGATTCTTCAAATGAAACTGTGATATTTTCTTTTCAAATTAATATTTAAATAAAATTTGGATAATAAAGAGCCAGAAAATCCAGTAGTTTATCTCTCTAATTTAGTCAAGAAATTAGATGTAAAAAATAGAAATGGTTTAGTAGCATTAGCTATTGTAAACCTTTTAGTTATTCTTTTATTTAAATTTTATTTGAAAGGATCTGGATTATTATCTTGAATTTACCTGCAGTTAATATTATTCAGCATTTTCAAATTGCTTTGCTAATCTAAATGCCTTTTTATTATTAGAAAACCACCATATCCTCCTGCTAGTAAGGGTAATATTATTAATGGGTTAGGAGAATAATCTGAATAATTTTTCACACCCTCAACATATTTATAACCTGAACATTTAAGAAAGATAAAGCTAAAAAATGTGGTACTCCAAACAATGATTGATAAAAAACCACCTTTTTATCTCCTTCGTAGAATCTGTCTAGACCTAAGCCCCATCCTCCTATTAAAAATATTCCTCTAACAACTGAATTTTTTTCTTGATTTCTGAGCATAATAAGAAATGTTTATTTTGAACGTAACCTATTTATATTCAAGATGTGAGATATTTTTATTAATCAATCTTTAAAATAAATTTTAATGGATTAATACTATAAATTACTAAAAATATTAGCCAGTCTTTTAATTAATTATTGGAGATTGTATTTGAATTCAACAAGGAAATTGAAGGCCTTATATAAATAAAAATTGATCCATACATATCCTGCATAATTCTCATTTCTTCGTCTAGATATACTATTGAAACCTGACAATTTGGCGATTCTTTATTCCAAGGTAACTTATTCCATACCTCTTTAACTGGATACCATCTATCCATAAGTAATTCGCTAAATAATGGAATCTTATTAAGTCCATCAACTTTTGAAACTTTTGTCTTTTGTAAGTTCATATCTAGCAAATTGTTTCTTAAAACTAAATCACTTGCTAGAGTTATTACCCTTCCACCAAAAGTAGGCAATAGCTTGAACCAACCTAAGATAGGAATTGTTGTGAGCCCAAATAATGTAGTGTCAAAAGTAGATATAAATTCTTTTTTGTCAAAATCAATCTTTTGAGCAATTCTCCCAATAGTTGATATGCCAAAGGATCCTACTTGCAATTGATGTAATTTAAAAAAAAGATTACTTTTAAATTCATCATTTAATGCCTTTTCAATAGCAAGGAAGAAAGGAGAACTTCGAAATAATTCAACATCAGAAAAAATCAATTCCCACTCTCCAGACAATAATTTTTCTGATATTTCAAAACTAAAGTCTTTAAGAGCATCAATCAATTCATCCATTTCATTAGCTTTTTCCTCATACATAGGAGAAATTAATTTATTTAATCTTTGCCCTCTATCTGTAACAGCAGCTATTTTATATATATTTGACTTTATCTCTGCAATTTCTTTCATAACTCCAATACAAGAAATACTAATTAATCTTAGGAATTTAATTTGAAGTTGATGGCAATTTTACAAATGCTGGAAATAAAATCAATTAAGATTCTCCCCACCTTTTACCAATATCAAAACCCCATTTAGTGGTTAATCTAATTACTTCATCATGATTCTTGCATTTTGAAAGAGATAACTTTTTACTAGGATTATTTTTTATTAACTCAGCAATTTGATTAAGTTGTTCTATTTTTTTTAGAAAATTACTTAGATCTTTATCTGACATTTATCTAGGAAGTAAATTTTTGGTCATAAGTAAATATGTAATAAAGAACCCAGGCAACACCAATAATAAGAATTGCAATCATTATATTTACTGACCAAACTACTTCTATCATGTAATTTTTTTATATATTTTTAATATATCCAAAATTTAAACTAAATTAACCGTTAATAATTTAAATCTAGAACAATACACTACTACTACTACTACTAATTATATAAAATAGTCTTAAGTAGTTTAAAAAATTATGGGAGAAGCTAAGAGAAGGGAAGAATTAGGCTTACCACCTAGAGAAAAGAAAAAGGAAAAACAAACATCGAAAAATCAACTAAACAAAATTTTAAATAAATATCCTTATTTACCTTTCATTTTAGGTTTTTCATTACTAGCAATATTAATTATCGATTTAGTAAATTACTATAAATAGATATATAAAAAGGGGATACTTTAAGCAGAAGAGAAGATTATCTTCGCAATTGCGAAATTATTTTTCCATAATAAAAATAAAACTTATGAAACCGATTAACACCTCATGTGCCTTAATTTTAGGGGTACTAACTTTGTTTTCAATATCTAATGCAAATGCAGGTGGCTGCAGTTCTCATACTGAGAAGAAGGCAGAAATCGAATGCTTGTCTGATGATAAAAATTGTATAGATAGTAAAGAAAAAGAATCACTATATAGAGTTGAGGCCTAAATGTTTGATAATCTTGGAACTGCTCTAGTACAAGCATTAGGCTTCTTCGCTGTTTTTGGTTTTTTTGTATATCAAACTTTATTCGCAGATAGTAAACCCAAAAACTCAAAATCAAATCTTAAAAAAACAAAGATTTCCGACACAAAAGAATCAATTAAAAAAGAACCTAAAAAAGGCTTATTTAACAGAAAATCTAAACCTGTTGAAGAGAATTTACCAGTCCAAAAAAAGGGATTATTTGGGAGAAAAAAAGAAGTTATTAAAGAAGAGATTAAACCAAAGAAAAAAGGTTGGTTTAAATAAGTAAAGGTACTTAAACTCTTTTTTGACATCTTTTATACAAAAACTTTTTTTAGTATCTCTATAATTTGTAGTACATAACCCTCAAAATGAATCATAGAGAAATCACAAAAAAATATAGTGAGTTACTCAATAAGGCTGAGTTCGCAACTGGCCGTAAGGAAGTTGTAGGTCTTTTGAAAAAAGCTGCCAAATTGAAATCTCAGATTGAAATCAATTATTAGATCTTAAAATTAGTTTAATTCTAAATGTAAAAAATTTTTTTAAATAAGTTTTTACATGAGATAATCTGCGTAGAATATTTTTCTTATGAATAAAAAAGGTTATACAACCGAAAGCGGTGGTAGACAAAATGGTTTTGCAATTGAACCAGAAATTAACCCCATATCAGAAGGCGAATCAAAGAAATCAATATTTTTATTTATTGGAATATTATTACCTTTTCTAATAGGCGGTTTTTATTATTTAAGGACTCTGAATATATTCTGATATTTTATAAGCCATTTTTAGCAATATATTCTTCTGAGCTAACTATATCCTGCATTAAGCTCTCTGATGAAGGATTAAATCCATTTTGCTCTAAAAAAGATTTAACCTTTTCAAATTTTTGCTGAATTTTTTTTGTATATGGAGTTGTCATCAAATAATCGTCTTTTTCTGTTGAATAGTTCATTTGATCAACGAATTACTTTTACAATTAAATTTTGCAAAATATGCTATTGCTAGTGAAGTTATAAATATTACATAAATAATATAATAGTAATAAATACTTATAAATTGTTTGCGTGAGGTCGCTATTGGTTGATTTTTTTAAAGAGTACTTATAGTAACTAGTTCCATTAAATCTCTGGACTGCAAATATTTTTGAAATACTTCAGAATAAAATGCTTTTTTAGCAGCAAATTTTGATTCGAATTCTATTACTAATCCAAGCTGCCCTCCGTCCCATTCATTTGAGGTTGATTCTTGTATTAAATCTCTTTTTATTATTACTCCTCCCACAGATTTAATCCAAGGTAATACTGTCCTTATATATTCCAGAAATAAATCAGCATTTGGAATTGAAATTTTCTTTAGCCAATAGCTCTTTGTCATCAAATCAACATATTCTGGGTAGAATATAGCACATAGAGGTAAGTATTTATCCTTAGCTATATACTCAGCGGTTATTAAATGGAATCCGAAGATTATTTATTAAATTTACTTCTTACATCTCCAAATTCAAAGAGTATACAGACTATTGCCGAACAACTTGAAATTGATCATAATTTTTCCTTCAGCAAAGATAGAAATGATTTACAGGGTGTTTGGGAGCTTAGGTGGAGTAGTTCTAATAGTCCTTTTTTAAAATATTCTCCTTTTATTGATAATCTTCAAATTCTTGATCCCTTAAATTTAAATGGTCTTAATTTACTTAAACCTAGAGGAATAAAATCAATTATTG
>QCCW01000036.1 GCA_003281125.1 Prochlorococcus sp. AG-347-N23
AGGTGCTTTGCCTCATGAGTGGGTTGGAGTCCCTGAAAGTGAATATGGAGAACAGTTATGGGACAAACAAAGTATAAAAAGGAATGAGGATGGTTCTGTAAGAATATTGAGTAAATTTATTCCTAAAACAAAAAGTGAAATTACTAAGGATATTCTTTACACAATGGATATAAATTGTTTTGAAAAATCATTTAGAGATGTTGATGTCTCCACAGATGAAGTAATTAGTAATTTTAACGATTTTGCTGATTGGCAAGATCCAAAGGGAGATGAACTGATTTTGGGTGTAATTAGTCAAGTATGTAGAGTTGAAAACTAAAAATTTCAGATTATATAAATATAATTAAAAGATTCCTATATATAGACAGTATAAAACCCTGCCATAGACAGGGTTTTAAAGGTGCCAGGACCCAGATTTGAACTGGGGACACGGCGATTTTCAGTCGCCTGCTCTACCAACTGAGCTATCCCGGCTCTAACCTATATACTCTAAATTAAGATGTGTAGTTTGTGAAACCCTTTTTATTAAAAATTTTATATCTTCATCAAATATCCAAAAATATTTTTATTTTGAGTTAATCGCTAACAAGGCAGTACCAAATGAAGTAGTTTTTTTACATGAAACTATAGGTATATTGATAATTTTTTCTCTTATTTTTCGCCACTGAGGATTTTTTGAGCCTCCACCAATAGTAATAATTTTTTTGGGAAGAGAACCTGTCAGTTCGCTTAGTTTTTCCCATCCTTTCAATTCAATGTTTGCTAGGCCCTCAAATAATGCATGCAAATAAAGTGAGTCGCTTACTGGTCTAGGACCAAGTATGGGCTCTAAATTGGAATTATTTATAGGAAATCTCTCTCCTTTACTATTAAGAGGTAAAAGATCCAAAGAAGTGTTTTTCGATGGATTAATTTGTCGACTTAGTTCCTTTATTTCTAAATCAGAAAAGAACTTAGACAAGATACCGCATCCTGCATTTGATGCTCCTCCGCATATCCAATTGCCGTTAACTCTATGGGTTGTAATTCCCTGTTTTTTTATAGGGTTATCAATAATTTTTTTAACCACAATTGTTGTTCCTAAAACTGTTAAACCATCTTCTTTACCTAAACCTGCAGCTATTAAACTTGCATTAGAGTCAGTAGTGCCTGAGATTAATATTAATTTCTTATTCAAGTTAAATCTCTCTGCCAAATTAAAATTTACTTGTCCAATAATTTTTCCACTTTTTATTATATTTGGAAGGCATTTTTGCCATGAAGTATTGAGATAACTTTTTGGCCACGATTCTTTTTTAAGATCCCAACCAAGTTTTAGATTATTACCTTCTTCTCCATGAGTCCAATCTTTTAAAAACCAACCAGTGATCCAATCAGATTGATGTCGTAAAAGTATATTTGTCCCATATTTATCTATTAGTTTTAATGCTTTAGCAAGACTACTGTATGGAGTTCGCAGATGATCTTCACCAGAAGTTAAGGATTCAAGAAGGATTTTATTTTCATTACATGCTTGGTCATAAGGTATCGCTTCTCCTATCGGCTCTCCTTGCAAATTGGATGCTATTAATGTTCCTGAGGTGCCGGAGATAGCCAATTTATTAAGGTTAATTTTTACCTCAACAGGTAAACTAACTAAGAGATTTTCACAAGAATTGATCCAAGTATTTGGATTTTTAAAGCTGTATGAATAAGGTACTGAATTTGAATATACTAATTTCTTATGAAGATTAATTATTGATATTCTTGCACCACTTGTACCAAAATCTAACCCTCCATAAAAATTATCAGGCATAGAGAAAATACTTTATAAATAGATTTTGGAAGCCTTTGCTAATTGGGCTGCTTTTTCTTCTACATTTTCCCAAGGGAGCTCAAGATCTCTTCTTCCAAAATGTCCATAGGATGCAGTCTTTCTGAAAAATTTACCTCCCATTTTTCTGGGTAGATTTCTTAAGTTAAATTCTTTTATTATTGCTGCAGGTCTTAAATCAAAGTTCTCTTTAATTAGCTCATTTAAATTAGCTTGCGAAATAATACCTGTATCAAAAGTTTCCACGAGAATGGAAATTGGTTTTGCTACTCCAATTGCATAACTTAATTGTACTTCTGCTTTTTTTGCCAATTTTGACTTAACTATGCTTTTAGCGACATAACGTGCTGCATATGCGGCTGATCGATCTACTTTAGTGGGATCTTTACCAGAAAATGCTCCTCCTCCGTGTCTTGCATATCCTCCATAAGTATCTACAATAATTTTTCTTCCAGTGAGCCCCGCATCTCCTTGAGGCCCTCCAACGACAAATTTTCCCGTAGGGTTTACTAGAAATCTTGTCTTGCTAATGTTTGGTTTGATTTCTAAATCTTCAGTAGCAGGAATTACAACATGCGTCCATAAATCTTCTTTTATTCTTTTACGAATTTCTTCTTCATTTGTTATTCCATCAATCTCAGGATTATGTTGAGTTGAAATTAAAATCGTATTAATAGAGACTGGTAACCCTTTTACGTAATCAATGCTTACTTGAGTTTTACCATCAGGGAGTAGATAATTAAGAATTTCTTCATGCCTCACTTTGGCAAGTTGAATGGCTAATCTATGTGCCAAGCTAATTGGTAAGGGCATTAATTCAGGCGTCTCATCGCATGCATAGCCGAACATTATTCCCTGGTCACCAGCTCCAGTATTATCTTCCAAATCATCGTTAACATCATCTGCTTCGTTTACTCCTTGTGAAATGTCTGGTGATTGCTCATCAAGTGCTACTAAAACAGCACAACTATTTGCGTCAAAACCTCCTGCTCTATAGCCTTCATATCCAATTTCTTTAATTACATTTCTAACAAGTTTTATGTAATCGACTTTTGCTTTTGAAGTTATTTCTCCAGTAAGTAAACAAAGACCTGTATTTACAACAGTTTCGCATGCAACTCTGCTTTCTGGATCTTCTGTCAATAAAGCATCTAAAACAGCGTCACTTATTTGATCACATATTTTGTCAGGATGACCTTCAGTTACGGATTCCGAAGTGAAAATGAAATCACTCATTTACAAATAATTTAGAAATTAGTCTTTATCCTAAATTAGACTATCGTTACAAATCAATTATTGTAAATTAAAAAATACTTGTACAAGAATAATAAGGCTTTAATTCTGATATTCGTGCACAAAAGAAGTAGCTCTATACTTTTTCAGTTGGAGCTGTGGGGATCTCTTCGTTATCGTCAGTTTGTTCAAATAACATTTGTTTGTATTTAGCGGCCATTTCTTCAGCTTTATTAAAAACTTTTTGAGGATCAGTTAGCATATCCCCAGGTTCTGGTTCAAGAGCTTTTGTAGATAATGAAATCCTTCCTCTTTCTGAATCTAGGTCAATTATCATAACCTTCATTTGATCACTAACATTTAAAACATTATGAGGCGTCTCTATATGTTCATGACTGATTTCAGAAATGTGCAATAGACCACTAACTCCTCCAATATCAATAAAAGCTCCATAGGGTTTAATACCTTTAACAGAACCTACAACAACTTCGCCCACCTCTAGCCTATTCATTTTTTTCTCAACTAAAGCTCTTCTATGACTCAATACTAATCTGTTTCTCTCTTCATCAACTTCAAGAAATTTTAATGGTAGGAACTCACCTTCTAAATCATCTTTAATTCTTCGGGCACTTATATGAGATCCTGGGATAAAACCTCTCAATCCTTCTACCCTTACAAGAGCTCCTCCTCTATTCGTTGCGAAAACTTCTGAATAAATAGTTGCATCTTCTTTTTGCAATTGTCTAACTCTTTCCCATGCCCTTTGATATTCAATTCTTCTAATCGAAAGTGCTAATTGTCCATCTTCATTTTCTTCACTCATTATGAAGAATTCCCTGCTTTCTGAAGGTTGCAATACATCATCTAGTCCTTCAACTCTATTTATCGAAACCTCCTGAACAGGCATAAAAGCAGCTGTTTTTGCCCCTATGTCTATCATTGCCCCTTTAGGTTCTAATGCAAAAACAGTTCCTTTTACAAGATCACCAAGCTTAAAGTTATAGTCATACTTACCCAAAAGTGATGCAAATTCTTCTTGTGTGAATCCTGCATTTTCTAAATCCGTATTAGTTCTGCTAGAGGAAGAATCTGCAGATGGAATTTCATTCTTTTCGAATGATAAATCTTCTTCATTTCGGACAATTGAATTATTATCTAATTCAAGTGAATTTTTAATTTCTTTATCTTCAGAAAGTTCTTGAGTAGTTTGAGAAGAATTTTCGTTCATTTGTTGTATCGCAGACTACCTTAGGTAGTTAGAAAGGAATGCCATTAGCCTGCAAACCAATAGCAAAAATAATTGTGATTTATATTCTACACTTTAAGATGCTAGATTTTATAAAATTGAAGCTAATTGGTTTTTTGAACTTCCTTTGAGAGATTCAAGAGTAGAGATAAAATCTTTTACCCCATTAAATTTTCTGTATACTGAGGCGTACCTTATATAAGCAACTTCGTTTTCTTTCCTAAGACTTTTAAGAATTAATTCTCCAATTTGTGAAGATTTAATATCTTTATTAGTATCTTGTATGATTTGTGATTCAATCCCATCTACAAAATTAATGATTGCTTCACTTGTGAATGCAGTCTTCTCGCAAGCTCTCGAAATACCAGTAAATAACTTTTGTTTATCAAATAATTCACTGCTCCCATCTTTTTTAATAACCGAAACTGGCATTGTTTCAACTCTTTCATAAGTTGTAAATCTAAAGCTGCAATTTAAGCACTCTCTTCTTCTACGAACACTTTTGCCACTATCTGCAGATCTTGATTCCAAAACTCTGCTATCTGTATTTTGACAGTTTGGACACTGCATATAGTGAATTGTGCATACTTTTACTCTAATACTAGAGTAATATATTAATTATGAAAAGTAAAAAACCTCTTTTACAAGAGGTTTTTTTACTAGGTTCATTTTCTGTCAAATTTAGGTGGATCTCTAAAGGCGACAGCGAAGAACAGTGTTACAACTGCAAGAGTTAAAATAAGAACGTAGGCAAAAGCTTCCATAAGATTAATAAATAAAGTTTAGTTTAAACCCTTCCTGGGATTCTTCTTGTGGTTTCATCACCAAGTTTCTTGAATAAACCAAATTCAACTTGGTCACCAATCTCAGCGTCAATACCAGCAAAAGAGTTTCTGTAAAGAGTTCTTGAAGCATGCCACCAGTGGCCAAACAAGAATAGTAACCCGAAACATAAATGAGCGTATGTAAACCATGCTCTTGGGGAGCTACGGAATACACCGTCTGATTTATAAGTCTCTCTATCAAACTTGAATGCTTCTCCTAGCTGAGCCTTTCTAGCTAATCTTTTAACTACTGCAGGATCAGTAAATGTTTGACCATTTAAGTCTCCACCATAGATAGTTGCAGTTATACCAGTTTGTTCAAATGAATACTTTGCTTCAGCTCTTCTAAATGGAATATCTGCTCTAACGTTACCTTCTTTGTCCTCTAGTATTACAGGGAAGTTTTCAAAGAAATTAGGTATTCTTCGGACCTCCAATTCATTTCCTTCCTTGTCTTGAAAAGAAATGTGACCTTGCCAACCAGTTGGTAAACCATCGCCATTAACAAGGGCACCAACTCTGAATAATCCTCCTTTAGCAGGACTGTTCCCAACGTAATCGTAGAAGGCTAATTTTTCTGGAATCGATGCATATGCCTCCTCTTTAGTGGCACCATTATCAATAGCAGCTTGAACCCTTCTGTTGATTTCGGTTTTAAAATAGCCTGAGTCCCATTGATATCTGGTAGGACCAAATAATTCGACTGGAGTTGTCGCAGAACCGTACCACATTGTTCCAGAAACAACGAAAGATACAAATAGTACAGCAGCTAGAGCACTAGCAAGAACACCTTCAAGACTTCCAAGTTTTAATGCTCTATAGAGTCTTTCTCCCGGTCTATTGGTAATATGAAAAATACCTCCAATAATACCCATTAGTCCTGCCGCGATATGATTTGCAACTATACCTCCAGGATTAAAAGGATTAAAGCCTTCTACTCCCCAAGAAGGGGCCACAGGCTCTACATGACCAGTTAATCCATAAGGGTCAGAAACCCAAATGCCTACGTTTGCACAATGAAAAGCTCCAAAACCAAAGCATGTGAGTCCAGCTAGAAGAAGGTGAATTCCGAATATTCTTGGTAAATCAAGAGCAGGCTCACCAGTTCTTGAATCTTCCCATAAATCTAGGTCCCAGTATGTCCAGTGCCAAATAGAGGCCAGCATTAATAGCCCACTAAATACAATGTGAGCTGCTGCGACCCCTTCAAAACTCCAGAATCCAGGATCAACTCCTGTAGCACCGGTAATATCCCATCCGTTCCAACTACTTGTGATGCCTAGTCTTGCCATGAAAGGCATAACGTACATCCCTTGTCTCCACATTGGATTAAGAACGGCATCAGAAGGATCAAAAATGGCTAATTCATAAAGAGCCATAGAACCGGCCCAGCCGGCTAAAAGTGCAGTATGCATAAGATGCACAGCAAGTAGTCGACCAGGGTCATTAATAACTACTGTGTGAACACGATACCAAGGCAATCCCATCGGTTAATTTCTAGTAACTATGCTGAATAAACAGCTAAACATCACGATAGTAAGGGTTTTTTAGTCTTTGAGGGATTTTTGTAAATAAATTTATTTT
>QCCW01000037.1 GCA_003281125.1 Prochlorococcus sp. AG-347-N23
GGAAATAAAGATAATTTCGACTACACCAGATCAGGCAATCCAAACTTTAGAATTCTAGAAAATATTCTTAAATCTATAGAAGATTCTAAATACTGTACAGTTTTTGGATCTGGAATTAGCGCGGTAACTGCAATTACATCAACACTTAAATCAGGCGACAAGATACTCTGCGAGTCAAATCTCTATGGTTGTACAGTGAGGATGTTCGAAAAGATATTCAAGAAATTTGGACTAGAAGTTTTATACACAGATTTTACAAACAAAAATAATATCAAAAAGATTTCAAATTTCAAGCCAACCTTAATATGGCTAGAAAGTCCAACCAATCCACTTTTGAAAGTACTTGATATTAAGGCGATATGTGATGAGGCGAATAAACTCCAAATACCAGTAGTTGTAGACAACACCTTTTCTACCGCACTTATTCAAAAACCATTGGAACTTGGTGCAACACTATCGCTTGTAAGCACAACAAAATTCATTAACGGACATAGTGATGCACTTGGTGGAGCAGTACTTACAAATAATGAAGTATGGAATAGTAAGATGCTTTTGTCTCAAAAAGCTTTAGGGCTTCAACCGTCTCCTTTTGACAGTTGGCTCATTACTAGAGGGGTAAAAACTCTTCCTTTAAGAATTGAACAACAAACGCAAAGTGCAGAATTAATTTCTGAAGAATTAGAGAATCATAAAATAATTAGCAAAGTAATTTATCCTTTTAATCAAAAACATCCTCAATTTAATTTAGCAAAATCTCAAATGAGATCTGGAGGTTCGATGATCACCCTAAAGCTAAATTTAAGAAAAGAGGATACCTTTAAATTTTGCAAATCTCTCAAATATTTCTCGCTTGCAGAAAGTCTTGGAGGAGTTGAAAGTTTAATTTGTCACCCTGCAACAATGACTCATGCATCCGTTGATAATGAAACAAAACATCTTCTAGGTATAGATGATGCTCTTGTCAGATTATCAATTGGATGTGAAGATTCAAACGATTTAATCTCGGACATTTTATTTGCTTTAAATAAATTCTAAAAATTGAGAGATTTACTTAAAAACCCTATATGGAAAAATTTAGAGTTGGGATATTCAATTCCTGATAGTATTCATGCCGTTTCCGTAGCATTACCAACTTGGAACGATGTAATAAATTATGAGGAAAAAAATCAAGAATGTATGAAATTATTGAAGTCCATTTATCCACGATTCGGGCTAAACCCCATATTGAAAAGATTATGCGAAAAAGTAAAAAAGGAAAATTACAACAACAACAACAAAAGTATCTGGCCATATCCGAATGAAAGTATAGCTTTTAAAGCTAAAAAATACATTAATAGAAATACTTCAGAACAATTCTCATTAATAGAAAAAAGAGATAATTTGGCTTTCTTAATAACTGAAAAAGAAGGAAGTATTTATGCAAAATATTTTTGGCAACATACTGGTCTTGGTATATCTTCAAGAGCTGCTGCTATAGAACTAGGTCTTGAAGATTGCCCCTCAAAATCTTACGTAGATGAATGTTCTCAAAGAATAAAAAATAGAATCTCTAAATCTACAAAAATTAGTACAAATGATATTCACTTAACTTCATCTGGAATGTCAGCCTTGCATACATCATTAGAAATCATATATAAATTATTTCCCGCTAAACCAACACTTCAAATTGGCTTTCCATATGTAGATGTACTTAAATTACCAATGAATATCTTTCATGGGGCCAAGTTAATTACAGAAGAAAACTGCTCTGATATTGAATTAGAAATCAAAAGAATAAATCCATCAGCATTAATTATTGAACTACCAAGTAATCCAATGCTCAAATGTGTAAACATTAAAAAAATTTCAAAAATAGCAAAAAAGTTAAATATTCCCTTAATAGTTGACGATACAATTGGTTCGAATTTAAATATAAATTCAGTAGAACATGCAGATATAGTTTTTACTTCACTTACAAAAATTTTTTCAGGTAGTGGTGATATTCTTGCCGGATCATTAATATTAAATCCAAAAAGCAAATGGATTGATAAGTTTAGAAATGCATTAAGCGAGACTAATCTTCCAATACTTTCCGATGGAGATATAGTTTATCTAGAGAAAGTAAGTAGAGATGTAAATCAAAGAGTTTTTGAACAAAATAAAGCATGTTTAGAATTAAAAAAGAGATTAGAAAACCATAGCGAGATTAAAAATATTTTCCATCCTGAAAATTGTCCAAATTTTAATTCTTTACTCACATCTGATGGAGGTTACGGCTGTTTATTATCATTTGAATTAAATGGGGGGTTGAACAAAGCTAAAAAATTTTATGATTCTCTACAAATATCTAAAGGACCTAGTTTAGGTACAAAATTTACTCTAGTTTGTCCTTATGTTTTACTAGCTCATTATGACGAGTTGGATTGGGCTGAAAGTTTTGGTATACCCTCGCACCTAATTAGAGTATCAGTTGGATTAGAAGACCAAGATCAATTATGGAAAACCTTTTCTGAAGCACTAAATAATTTCTAAATTCCTAGTATTTACCGTATAGAAACTTATATACTATTTTTGTGAATAATAGTTATTATTAGAATATATTTTCTCAATATAAAGATGGCAAAAATTTATGAGGACAACAGTTTTGCTATTGGAAACACTCCATTAGTGAAATTAAAATCAGTTACTAAAAACGCGAAAGCCACAGTACTTGCAAAAATTGAAGGTAGAAATCCTGCTTATAGCGTCAAATGTAGGATTGGTGCAAACATGATCTGGGATGCAGAAAAAAGTGGGAAGCTTACAAAAGACAAAACTATTGTTGAGCCAACTTCTGGAAATACAGGAATTGCTTTAGCTTTTACTGCTTCAGCAAGAGGTTATAAACTCATCCTTACAATGCCAGAATCCATGTCAATTGAAAGAAGAAGGGTCATGGCGGTTTTAGGGGCTGAAATTGTTTTAACAGAGGCATCAAAAGGTATGCCTGGAGCAATAGCTAAGGCTAAAGAAATTGCAGAAAGTAATCCTTCTCAATATTTCATGCCAGGTCAATTTGATAATCCAGCAAACCCTGAAATTCATTTCAAAACTACTGGACCAGAAATCTGGGATGATTGCGATGGTGAAATCGATGTTTTAGTTGCAGGGGTTGGAACTGGCGGCACAATTACAGGAGTTTCAAGATACATTAAGCAAGAGAAGGGCAAAAATATTACTTCTGTAGCTGTTGAACCATCACATAGTCCTGTCATTACACAGACAATGAATGGAGAAGAAGTTAAATCCGGACCACATAAAATTCAAGGAATTGGAGCAGGATTTATTCCTAAGAACCTTGATTTATCAATTGTTGACAAGGTTGAACAAGTAACAAATGACGAATCAATCGAGATGGCTCTTAAATTAGCTAAAGAGGAAGGTCTATTAGTAGGAATATCTTGTGGAGCTGCTGCTGCTGCTGCTGTTAGATTAGCTGAACAAGATGAATATGCTGGGAAGACAATTGTAGTTGTTCTACCTGATTTAGCAGAAAGGTATTTATCATCAATTATGTTTACTGAAGTTCCAAGCGGAATAATTCAAGAACCAGTCAAAGCCTAAATCTATTTTTTATCCAGTAATGAATCTGGTGAAATATACATAGCATCGCCATAAGAGAAAAATCTAAATTTTTCTTTTATGGCTTTTTTATACAAATCTAATAATCTTTCTCTACCAATCATTGCACTTACTAATAGTAATAATGAACTTTTAGGAAGATGAAAATTAGTTAATAATCCATCAACTACCTTGAATTTATAACCTGGCTTAATTACTAAATCTACGTACTTCGCTATGGAAATAAAGTCATTAATTTCTTGAGAATAACAACTTTCAAGAGCTCTTACGCTAGTTGTTCCAATAGCAATTATTTTTCTATCTGTTTTCTTTATTCTTTTTATTTCCTCCACTACTTCCTTATTAACGCTTACCCATTCTTTATGAAGTTTTAGGTTACTTAAATCTTCTTGATCAATTGGTTTAAATGTTCCATAACCCACGTGCAAAGTTATCGGTAAGATTATTACTCCTTTTTTTTTTAGATTGGAAATAAGACTTTTGCTTAAGTGTAAACCAGCAGTTGGCGCAGCAACTGCCCCTGGATTAGTTGCATACTCAGTTTGATAACTGTTCTCATGAAAAGATTCTTCTTCGGAATTTTTTATATAAGGAGGTAAAGGGATTTCCCCGTATTTATCGAGAAGGTCATTCATCGAATTGAGATCAGTTATATTTTCGGGAAATCTAATAAATCTCCCTCCAGTTTCTTCATCAAACCCATCCACCATCAAATTAATATCTTGTGCAGAAGTAGATTTTAATTTTAATTTTCTATTCATTTTTAACTTTTTCGCTGGCTTTGCTAAACATAACCAAACACATTCATGAGATTTCTCTAAAACTAATAATTCGACTAACGTCCTATTTTCTAATTCAACCTTTAACCTTGCCTTCATTACTTTAGTATTATTTATAACCACGAGATCGCCTTTTCTAAATTCATCTAAAAGATTCTTGGTAAATTTATTAGTTAAACAGTTCTCTTCTAAAACACTATTTCTTACTATCATCAATCTTGATTCATGTCTTATTGCAGAAGGTTTATTAGCAATTAATGAAGGATCAAGAAAGTAATCATAAGATTCAAGCTTATAATCTCTTTCTTCATTATTAATTTGAGATATCAATTAAATTTAAGATACAAGTGTCTCTGGCTCATTTTCAATCAGGTAAGCCAAGTCTTTTAAGAATGAAGCACCATCAGCTCCATAGATCACTCTGTGATCAGCTGTAAGATTTACTTGCATTATTTTTTTTACAGTAATTGAACCATCATTATTAGCAACCACAGTTGGTTTCGATGATGCTATCGCTAAAATAGCACCAGTACCTGGAGGTAGAATTGCGTCAAATCTATCAACTCCAAACATACCAAGGTTAGATAAAGTAAAGGTTCCCGTTGAGTATTCATCAGGTTCTAGTTGTTTTGATCTTGATCTTTTTACCAGATCCTTCCATTCCCTAGATAATTCAAATAGATCAGTATTACAGGGTTCTTTTAATACTGGAGTAATTAATCCGCCATCTTCCATCGCGACAGCAACAGCAATATTTATATTTTCTGGATAAGAAATTCCATTTTCCGAAAAACTTGAATTAACTTGAGGATGTTTCTTAAGTGTCTTTGCAACTGCCTTGACCAGTAAAGCAGTCATAGTAACCCCATTTTGTTTTACTTTTTTGTAGAAATTATCTAATTTATCTGTGTTGATGGAGTATCCTACCCTAAAACATGGAATATCAAGACTAGATTCCATATTTTTATTAACCGCTTTTTGAAGAGTATTAAATTGAACTGTTTCTCCAGGATTACCAAAACTATTTCCTGATTTTTCTGGTTTACTTTCAACTTGTAAATGTGGGCTAGGAATAGTTGTAGGAGAACTGCCCTCTCCTATCCATGGTATAGAGACAGGTTGGCCATTAGCTTTTAAAACGTCATCTGCTTGAATCCTTCCGTGAGGCCCAGATCCGTGTACCATTGCTAAGTCAACACCCATTTGAGAGGCTAGTTTTTTAGCTCTTGGGGATGCAATTATTCTTGAAGAAACATTAGTTATAGAGGCATTAATTTGATCAGAAGTAAAAGATTGGGTTGGCTTTTCACTTTTTAAGACGACTTCTTTTTCTTCTTTTTTAAAATTTTCATTATGGACCAGGGGTTTTTCTTCAGTTTTCTTGCTAGCCAGTTCAGGTTGATTAGGACTAGAAAGTTCGGGCTGATTTCCTTGATTTAGCTCTTGAACAGAAGCTATCTCATCCTCATTTTCTACAATAAGTCCGATAGTTTCACCTACTGGAGCGGTGCTACCCGCAGGCATTAAAACTGCTGCAAGATATCCATCTTGAAAAGATTCAACATCCATATCTGCCTTATCTGATTCAACAACCAAGACAGATTCTCCTCTTTCAACCTTATCTCCTGGATTTTTCAACCATTCCACAATCTTGCCCTCTGTCATAGTAGAACTTAAGGCAGGCATGAATATTTCGTGAGACATAAGAAAAATGTTATTGCATAAGTTTCAAGGGATTTTTACCAAACTTTCAAAAGTTTTTATGATTAAGAACCCTTTTAACTCTTGGTCTAATTATACGAAATCATCTTCACAGTGGGAACTCTTAAAACTTAAGAAAGTAATAATTTAGATCGATTAGAATTTAAACTTTTAGCAATTAAGATTTACTTATTTTTATCAAAAATACTTAATCTTTTCTTTAATAATTTATAGATTGAATAACTCCATCTTTAACAGTAATAGAGACTTGCATTTTTTCAATAAGATTATCGCCCACAGTGACTTCACAGAAACTATCCACTTGCCCTTGATCAACAATTTCGTCCATTTTTAATTCACGAACTTGATTCTGTTGTTGAAGTAAATTTCTTTTTTGTTCTTCAATTTCATTTCGTTTTGCTGCGACTTGTTGTTGCACTTGACTAACCTGTTCTTGAACCCTTGGATCTAGAGGATTAACCGATTGGGATCTAATATTATTTACTATTTGCTGCCCCTCCTGCTCAAGTTGAGATAATTGCTGGTCAATGTTTGAAATTGCTTTACTTAATTCTTTTTCAGCATCTTCCT
>QCCW01000038.1 GCA_003281125.1 Prochlorococcus sp. AG-347-N23
TTTAATACCATTTCTTCTGGTTCACCTTTATCTAATTCAACAATAAGTTGTTCATTTTTGGATAACTTCTGTAAAGCCAATTTAATTTTTACGACATTTAAAGGACATGGAACAGATTTCAGATCCAAATACTTTAGAGAAGTCATTAAGATTCTTTACCAAATAATTTACTAAATAGTCCACTACTGGAATTGAAATTTTTATCTGAATACTGAGAAGCCAAACCCTCTAAAAGATTTCGCTCTTCATCAGTTATACGAGTTGGCAACTTTACCTTTACTAGAACTTCATGATTTCCTCTGGCAACTGGATTACCAAGTCTAGGTACCCCTTTATTCTCAAGTGAAAGAGTGGTATTTGGTTGCGTACCACTAGGAATTTTTAAATTAACTTTGCCATCAACTGTATTAATTTCAACAGTATCTCCTAAAATTGCCTGTAAATAACTCACAACTATTTCTGAGTAAATAGTCACACCATCTCTTTTTAATTTCGAATCATTCTTCACCTTGATAAAAACATAAAGATCTCCAGGTGGGCCTCCTTTCGAACCAACATTTCCTTCTCCGGAAACTCTTAATTTAGTACCAGTATCAACTCCTGCAGGAATATTAATTCGTAATTTTTTTCTGACTTGCTTTACTCCATTACCACCACAACTTGTACATGGATCTGAGATTATTTGACCAGTTCCATTACATGAAGGACATTCAGCTACTTGTGTAAAATTACCAAAAGGTGTTCTCGTAGCTCTCCTAACTTGTCCACTTCCTCCACAAGTTGAGCAAGTTTTTGGTCCGGTACCTGGTTTGGATCCTGTTCCCCTACAGACTTCACATGTCTCAAGATGAGGAATTGTAATTTCTCTTTGTTGGCCAAATATTGCATCTTTAAAATCAACATTAAGGTCATATCTTAAATCATCTCCTTGTTGAGGACCTCTTCTTTGAGTTCTTCCACCCTGTGGAGTTTGCCCTCCAAAGCCATTAAAAAAGGTTTCAAATAAATCTGCAAACCCACCCATATCACCCATATCAGGCATTCCAGCTGCACCTCCAAGACCAGCCTCTCCAAACTGATCATATCTAGCTCTAGTTTCAGGATCAGCTAATGTTTCATAAGCCTTGCCAATTTCTTTAAATTTATCTTCAGCACCAGGTTCTTTATTAACGTCAGGATGATATTGTCTTGCTAATTTTCTGTAAGCCCTTTTTAGGGTATCAGAATCAGCATCTCGTGAAACTCCAAGTATTTGATAAAAATCAGCCATTAAAAAACGCTCAAGTAAAAATTTGGAATTTATACATCTTCAGAAGTATTTTCCTCTGAATCAATACCCTCTCCAACTGTATCCTTTTCTACTTCCTCTTGTGAATTTTGTTGACCAGGACCCATGGAAACTTTAACCAAAGCATGTCTCAAAACCTTTCCCTCTAAATGATATCCTCGCTGCAATTCTTCTACAATAAAATCTTCTTTGAACTCTTCACTTGGCTCTCTTAATACAGCTTCATGCAAATTTGGATCAAATTGTTGGCCAACAACTCTCATTGGTGCAACTCCTTGTTGTTTTAAAACTTCTACCAATTGTTTATACAATCCTTGATAACTTCTATGAAGTGCTTGAGCTTCTTCACTTTCTGGTTTTAGTTGTTGTCTTGCTCGTTCAAAATTATCAACGATTGGTAGTATTGCATTTATAGTTTTAGAAACAAGTTGGACTTTTAAATCATCCTGATCTCTAGACTGCCTTTTTCTAAAATTATCAAAATCTGCTGAAATTCTTACATATTGATTTTTTAATGTTTCGTGTTCTTTTTCTAACTGTTCTAACCTAGCATCATTATTGGAGATAGTATTTTTTAATTCTTCGGTATTTATTTCTTCTGTTTTTTGTGGAGTTGATTCATCATTTTCGATTAATTTTTCTTCTGAAGTTGAAGGATGCTCAGGAGAATTATCCTGATTAGAAACATCATTTTCTTTAATATCAATATTGTCTGATTGATTTTCAATCATTTTTCTAAAAATTTAATAAAACTATTTTCCAATAAAGTGATGCACAAAACAAGTTGCGGAAGGCCGCACAAATTTTTAGTCAGGAACAAATCTTAATGCTAAGCCGTTATTACAGTATCTTTTGCCTGTAGGAAGTGGCCCATCATTAAAAACATGTCCTTGATGACCTCCACATCTAGAACAATGATATTCAGTTCTTGGGACAATTAACTTGAAATCAACCTTTGTTTCAATTGATCCTTGAATTGAATCGAAAAAACTTGGCCATCCTGTACCACTATCGTACTTTTTATCTGAGAGAAAAAGTGGCAAATCGCACCCTGCGCAATGAAAAACCCCTTTTCTTTTTTCATTATTTAGTTGACTACTGAAAGCTCTTTCAGTTCCCTCCTCCCTCAAAATATAATAAGATTCTGGACTAAGCCTTGATTTCCATTCTTCTTTTGATAAATTCCACTCCTCTTTAGGAGCAAGCGAAGAAGCTAAAACTTGCATAGGCTTAAAAAATGTTTTTAGTATTGACATAGTAGGAATTAGAATAAAAGTTCTTCTTGATAAAAATTGATTCATATACTTACTCACATAAAAAGTAATGAGTTCTATACATCCTAATTCTATGAAAAATATTCATAAATTAAGTATTGCTCCAATGATGGACTGTACTGATAAACATTTCAGAATGATAATGAGAAAAATAAGTTCTAAAGCTCTCTTATATACGGAAATGATTGTGGCTCAAAGTTTAGCTTATACGAATAAAAAAGAAAATTTCCTAGACTTTAATGATGAAGAACACCCGATATCCATTCAATTTGGTGGAGACGATCCTGAAATCCTTAAAGAGGCTGCTCGAATGGCAGAGGATTGGGGTTATGACGAAATAAACTTTAATGTTGGATGTCCAAGTCCGAGAGTTTGTTCAGGAAATTTTGGTGCTTCACTTATGAAAGATCCTGAACAAGTAGCAAAGTGCATAGAATCCTTAAAAAATAACTCGAACTTACCGGTGACGATCAAACACAGAATCGGTGTAGATGATGATAATTTTAGAAACTTGAATAATTTCGTAAGATGTACCGCAAAAGCTGGTGCAGACAGATTTACAGTTCATGCAAGAAAAGCTGTATTAAAAGGCCTTAATCCAAAACAAAATCGAACTATACCTCCTCTTAAGTACGACGTAGTAAAAAAATTAAAAAAATTAAATCCAGAATTATTAATTGAAATCAATGGAGGCTTCACTAATATCGATGAATCGTTAAAAGCCCTTGATGATTTTGATGGTGTAATGATTGGAAGATCAGTTTATAAACATCCCTTAAGATGGTCAGAAATTGATCAAAGAGTTTATGGAATCAATAAAAAAACTAAATCTGCTTCAGATATTATCTTCTCATTAATTCCATACTTAGAGGAACATCTTACTAATGGAGGAAAATCTTGGGATATTTGTAAACATCTAGTAAACTTAGTAGAAGGTATTCCAAAAGCAAAAATTTGGAGAAATCAAATTTCAATTAAATCTATAAAAAAACAACTAGATACTGAGTATCTTCTTAAATTAACTTCTGAACTAAAAGAAATGGGGTACTAATTCTCTTCATTAGAGACATTAGCATCATTAGAAACACTCCTTTTTCGCCTGCTTCTGCCACTTTCATATTCAGAGTTTTCAGGAGAGTTGCCATAACTTCTATCTTCCCATCCTTGTGCTCCAGAAGATTTATTTGAAAAAGAAGTATTAGTTTCAGAATTATTGCCGCCACCGTAGCCACCACCATAGCCACCTCCATTATTTCCACCGCCACCGTAGCCACCACCATAGCCGCCTCCATTATTTCCACCGCCACCGTAGCCGCCTCTTCCTCCTCTTCGGGAACCACCAGATCCTCTTGGCTCTGCCTTATTAATTCTTAAAGGTCTACCCATTAGTTCTGTGCCTTGCAAACCTTCAATAGCTGTTGATTCAATTGATTCATCTGCCATTTCAATGAATGCGAATCCTCTTTTTCTTCCAGTATCTCTCTCAAGGGGAAGAGAACAATTTAAAACTTCACCAAAAGGGGAAAACAACTGTATAACATCTTCTCGCTCTGCGCGGAAAGGCAAATTGCCAACAAAAATACTCACTTTAAATTCAACAAAAAAAATCTATTTAAAAAACTACGAGTAGTAGTTCTATAAAATTACTATTTTATTCTACTTCAAAGAATACCCTTGTTGTAAAAAAATAATTTCTTATTCAGAGTAACAATTTTTTTTCCCAATTATTGATCTCCTTTTTTACTTGAATAAAAGCTGTTCCACCTTCACTGGTTCTTGACTTAACAACATTAAGAGGATCAAGGTCTAAAAAAACATCCTCATTAAATTTGGGATGAAATTTTTTAATTTCATTAATTTTAAGATCTTTAAACAAAATTTCTCTCTCCAGGCAGTACTTAACAATTTCACCAACAACATTATAAGCGGTCCTAAAAGGAACCTTTTTATTTACTAAGTAATCTGCCAAGTCAGTAGCATTGGAAAAGTCATTTTCTACCGATCTAGATAAATTTTCAATATTAAATTCTATGCCCTCGTTAATTAAAATAGTCATTGCTTTAATACAAGAAGATAGAGTCTCTGCAGTATCAAAAATTGGCTCTTTATCCTCTTGAAAATCCTTATTGTATGCAAGTGGAACCCCTTTAACCATAGTTAATAATGCTTGAAGGTGTCCATAAACTCTTCCCGTTTTACCTCTTATCAACTCTGGAACATCTGGGTTTTTTTTCTGTGGCATTAAACTACTGCCCGTAGCACATCTGTCTGTTAATTTTGCAAAAGAAAATTCATCTGTTACCCATAAAATTATTTCCTCAGAAATTTTACTCAAATGCGACATTGCTAATGCAGATGCAGAAACGAACTCTATACAAAAGTCTCTATCGCTTACTGCATCAATACTATTTTTGTAAATTTTTTCAAAACCCAATTCTGCAGCTGTAAAGTTCCTATCTATTTTTATTTTAGTGCCAGCTAGTGCTGCAGAGCCTAATGGAGAAGTATTTACTCTTGATCTTACTTCTTTAAACCTCTCGTGGTCTCTTTGAAACATTTCTAAATAAGCTAATAAATGATGAGCTAAGGATAATGGTTGTGCTCTTTGCATATGTGTATATCCCGGAATAAGAGTATAAATATTCGCTTTCGCAAGATGTAACAATGACTTTTGCAAATCAGTTAATAAAATTACAAGATTATCAATCTCTTTTCTAAGCCACAATCTTAAATCTGTACCAACTTGATCATTTCTACTTCTCCCTGTATGTAATTTTTTTCCAATTTCACCAATTAAACTTATTAATTTTTCCTCAATACAATAGTGAATATCTTCAGAAGGGGGGCTAGGGAAAAATTTTCCTTCCAAATACTCGCTTTTTATTGTCTCTAACCCATTAATGATCTGCAAAGTTTCAGAAGAAGATAAAACTTTTGTTTTACCTAACATTTTTGCATGGGCGATCGAGCAATCTAAATCTTCCAAAATCAGCTTTCTATCAAAGCCAATAGAAGCGTTAAACTTTTCAATGAATGGGTTAAGTGTATTATCGAATCTTTTACTCCAAATTTTTGCCATATCAATATGTAACTTTATATATCTCTAATAAAGCATTTTTTTATATAGGTGACAAAAAATATCTACTTCACTTGAAAAATAACCATTGACGCATCATCTTCTAGATGTCTATTTTGTCCTGTAAAGTCATCTAATTTTTTAAATATTTTATTTAAAATTTCTTGAGATGTATATGATTGCTTGCATAATTTTATAAGAGTTTTGATTAACCTTTCCTCGTCAAATCTTTCTCCTAAGGAATTAGATGTATCGATGATTCCATCAGTGTAATAAAGCACTAAATCATTTTTATTAAGCTTGATTTCACCACAATGATATTCAGCATCTTTTTGCAGTCCAAGTACAAATCCTTCAGCATCTAATTTTATAATTTTCTGATCTGAGCTTTTCCAAAGCAGAGGTGGGTTATGGGCTGCATTAGCAAATCTCAATTTTCGCGTTCTAGGATCATAATCTGAATAAAATAATGTAACAAACCTGTGAGATTGGTCTAAATCATTTATTGCTAATTGGTTCAAATCATGCAAAATTCTATCTGGAGGTAAACCGGTGAGAACCTCAGCACGTAACATACCTCTCAGCATAGTCATGAGAAGACCAGCTGGTATCCCTTTACCCATAACATCACCTATTACTAATGCCCACCTAGCTTTTTCTTTCCTTTTTTCAGAGATATTTGTTTTTAAACACATGAAATCATAATAATCTCCTCCTAACTGAAGTGCCGGCCTACAATGTGCAGCTAAATCTACACCATAAATAATTGGACAATAATCTGGAAGTAATTGAGATTGTATTTCAGCACCGGTAGAAATTTCCCTATCAACATTTTCATGCTTTTTCTTTGTTTTTATTAAGGAGAAATTTTCTAATCCAACAGCAAGGCAATTTTGAATAAAAATAAAATTTGAATCATCAGTTATAGAATCACCTGATGAATCTTTGCTAAAAA
>QCCW01000039.1 GCA_003281125.1 Prochlorococcus sp. AG-347-N23
GCAAGGTTTGGAGTATTTTTTAAAAATTTCAGCATGACCTTCTTTGACTAACAATTGTTGTAAGTTTTCTCCATTAAAACTTAATTCACCAACCGTTCTTCCATATTTATCCTCTGTTACTCTTCGAATTGATACTTTCTCGCCCTTAATCATTTCATTTAAAAAATTTTTGGCGGCTATTGCTTCGTTTGGTTTTGCTCTTTTCCCTTTCAATTCAGGCGTATCAATACAAGCTAGTCTTATTTTTTCCCCATCGCTGGAAGTACATGTATCTCCGTCATAACAATCTTTGATTGTAATTTCTCCAATTTCAGGTTTATTTGATTTTCTTCCAAGAGATTCGCAAGCTTCTCCATCATTATCTCTATCAAGATATGAATGTCCTGCTTGAAGAAATTTTTGAGCTTTTGACCAATCACCAATATCGCCACATCTTTGCTTCTTTCTTTCAGAGAGAGGTATTTTTTTACATTCTGGAAATTGAGTAGCCTCAAACCCTTCATAGTTACATGATATTTCACCACTAGTAAAGTTATAGAAGAAAGAGGGTTTTGTTTTTAAATCTTCGGGGATTATTGATACAAGCGAAAAATTTTCATTACCAGTACATTTATTACTGCCTTCATTATCAAATTCATAACCAATTAAATTTGACGGAGAGAATATTAAATTTCTCCCCAGTGAATTATTACTCTCACATTCGATTTTTATACTTAGGATTGAATTTGTGGCTATTACTTTCTCTGCTCTTTGAATAACATCTAGAAATCTTGGTAGAGCCATAATTCCAAGGATAGAAAATACCCCAATAACTGTTATCAACTCAATTAAACTAAAGCCTTCGTTAGATTTAATTAATTTTTTAAATAAATACAATTTAAAAATAATTTAAGCAATTTAAATTTAGTCCAAAAGAATTTTTAAAACTTACTTTATTTTGATTTCCTTCAAAATTCCTTCAAATGAATCGTTATTAGTCCCCCTGAATTCATATTTTATTCCTCAAAAGTCTTGCAAAGGCTATAAGTCTCAATTATATCCTTATTCATTCGTATGATTTGGAAGCACTAGGTCGCAGGTTCGAATCCTGTCACCCCGTCTCAATAAGATCCGACAAATAATATCGAAAATACTAACTCGCTCTTTTATTTCTCTTTTTTTTAAATTGGTCGGCATCTATCCAATCATGGATATGATTTCAGCTAAGTGGACAAGGAAATTTTTTTTTTATAACTGTCAGTACTTGATATAACTTTTTAAATTATTTTAATCTAAAGATAAGAATTAGAAGATTACTTCATTAAAAAGCTATTTACTTAAATTATATCTTTGCTGCTTCATTTCGCTCAGTAAGACTAAAAACAACTCCAAAATATAGAAGTTTTCTTCCAACCCTGTTTTAACAACTCCTTATATTCTTTTCTTGCGTTTTCTATTGTCTCAACTCTGCTTCCTTTCATAACTGGTTTAGTACTTCTTTTATAAACACATCCATAGGAAATCATCATTGCATCAATACTAGGACTAGGTTTTGATACATCCTCAAATGGTTCAAATACTTTGATTCTTGATCTATCTTTATTGATTAAAGTAAATTTTTTCATAAAAATATTCTAATTAATGGTATTTCTAAAAATGCTTATTATCCCTATTTCCCTTTTTAGTTTTTAAAATATATAAAATTTTAATTTAATGAGATGATTAATTTCAAAGATAATTTTTCAAGCGAAAGCTTTTATCCAGATAGTAATTATTATCTTGATCATGACAATACTGCAAAAATGACTCCACTTTCAGAAGATAAAATATCCAATATGGGGGGTAATTTTGAATGGCCCAATAGTTATTGGTTTATTGCAGAAAGAACAAATGGAAGGCTAGCAATGATAGGATTTGTAGCTGTCATTATAAACTATGGTTTATTTGGATGGATAGCACCAGGTATCCTTTAGTTGTCTATCTTAGTGTGAATAAATATCTATATATTTTTAAGAAGTAAGTATTTTTTGCCCTTTAGGGATTACCAAAATTACCAAGCTGTTTGCCATCTCCTAGTACAGTAATTTGTAGAGTTGTATAAAGCCCAGTTCCAAAACTTAAATATTTTTACTACAAAATGATGGGAACTAGTATCATTGAAAACGGCCAGTATAAAATAAATAGCAAAACAAGAGTCTTATACAGAAGCCAATAGACTCCATAACTATCAACTCTACTTTAGGAGAACACTGATGGATCTTATGAAGGGGAGAAAAAAAATATAAAAAAGAGGTAAAAAAAATTGCTAGAGAAGAAATACTTTTACCTTATTTTCGGAAAAATTTTTATAATTTCAAGAATAAAAACAACAATGATTATATAAGTAAATATTAGGAACAATCTATAAAGATATGCAGATTTGAATTAGTAATGAAATAACCATATCTAAAGCTTGGATTAGTTCTAATTAGAAAACAAATCAAAAATATGACCACATAATAAGCTATTTGAATTTAAGTATTTCCCAAATTTTTAAATAAATTTTTAATCATAGGATTTATTTTATTCAAAAGACTATTATGAGAAAGATCTTAATCAAACATAAAAATCGAGAGATTTATTATATGAAGTTTGCATTTTATTTTTTTATAATTGCTCAAATTTTTAACTTTCTAGGTGTATTTGCAGAAAAAGTTATAAAAGATTCTTCAGAAGAAAATTCAATTCAGTGGGAAAGGGTAAATAAAAATAAAAGACTAGAAAAAATTATTTGGAAATCTTACGAAGGGGATGAAAATTATTTTAAAAATGAAAATGAAGAAGGTTTTCAACCTGCGGGGGTTAAAGGCGCCTGGAAGGAACCTCAAATTTGGCGGAATCGGATCTTGCGTTTTTCCTTTGAGGAAATTGATATGCCCGATGCTGGCGAACAAATGGGGTTGTACGGTATTGGAGCTTACGATCGTCTCAACCCATGGATTTATGGAGGTATAACACTTTACGGTGCTGCGAGTGGACGACGTGGCGGGTTCTTTACTGGTGGCTATACCTTGGGTGTGGAACGTAAATTAACTGACAATTTAATTTTGGATGCCGGAAGCTATGTAGGCGCCGGGGGTGGCGGTGCCGCGGCTCAAGGAGGAGGGTTGCATATTCGTCCCCATATCGGTCTGAAGTACGACTTTAACTCGAGCGTACTCGGCCTGAATTATAGCTACGTAGAATTTCCTAACGGAGACATTTCTAGTGATGCAATAGCACTTTCTATCGATTTCCCGTTCAGTTCACCGATATTTAATTGGGAAAATGATGGGCTGACTGCGGTCGATTATTTTGGAGCCAACTGGAGAAATATAAGTCGCCATAGATCCCACTTAGCTGCACGCGTTCGTTCTTACTCTCCGGCAAGCGGCAGCAAAACTACTACAGGTGGTTCGCTTGATAATTCATTAGGGCTTGTTGGCGTTGAGTACTCTTACTTTCTTGATGAAAACTGGTTTGCCATCTTTGAAACTGCCGGTGCATTATCAGGTGGCGTGGGTGGGTACGCCGAACTTTTAGCAGGGCTGGGCTATCGCCTCCCACTAACTAAAGACGATCGTGTGGCTCTACTGACCTCTATAACCATTGGCGGTGCCGGTGGCGGGGAAGTTGACACCGGCGGAGGATTTGTTGCCCGATCAAATCTAGGATTGGAATACCGACTTTCTCCTCATCTCAGTCTAATTATGGATGGCGGCTATCTTTCCGCTCCCAATGGCAATTATGACACCCCATATGCTGGATTTAATTTGGCATACGTAATGGAAACATTTGCTCAGGATCAAAAAGGAGCTCCCTTAACAGAAACAGAACTTATAAAAACAACTAAATGGCGCTTTCGTCCTGCGCACCAGTGGTATTTTGACGCTCAACGTAGGGATGGTTCTTTACGTGACATGAAACTTTTTGGAGGTAAGATCGATTGGAAGGGAGGAGATTGGTGGTACCTTACAGGACAAGGTATAAGCGCTTATGAAGGAGGCGCCGGTGGATATTCAGAGGGGCATTGGGGGGTAGGCATTTTTAGCCCAAGCTGGAATAACTGGCAACTCTACGGCGAAATGCTTATAGGTGCAGGTGGTGGTGGTGGCGTTGATAGCGGTAACGCCTTATTGTACAAACCAAGTGTAGGGTTAGAGTATAAATTAAATAATGACTTCAGTCTTCAAACTGGCATAGGAAAAGTGATTTCTAAAGATGGTAATCTCGATGCGAATACCTTAGAAGCCAACCTGGTTTGGCGTTTTGGGGCCTCAAGATAAAACTCCCAAACTTTAGATTCATTGTCTTCAAATCCCAAAAATAATGCGAAATTTATTAAACAAACCGCTCAATCATAAGTAAGAAAATAAATATAGCTAAAACCTTTTGAAGCAATGGGGTTTATACTGCTATTGCTCACTTTTACATTAAGCTATTGGTAAAAATTTTAATATTCTAGTTATAAACTTTCTCTTGATTTATATTCCACTTAAATATCCCTCAGAAAGGTAATTTTTTATACTCATAAATTATCTTTACAATCTTCATGAATATCTAAATTATTATCTTCCTCTTAATAAACTTTTTTAAAAATTGAAAATAATCTATGGCATAAAAAAATAAAAAATTAATAATTAGTTAAAAGGTATTATTCCTTTTTGAGTATATAAGCAACTTGGCCAATACAAAAAGGAAATAATCTTGAAAAAACAAAGTACATTGAACCCATATTCCTAGACAAGAATCTTCCAATGGGAGGAATTAACATTCCTTTTTCAATTGAAATTAATATTGTAGATTTGTCGACTTTAAATAATTCTTTAATCCTTCTTTTATTACAAGCTAAAAAGTTGGCATTATTAAATTTCCCATAACGCCAATCAAACAAAATTAAGTATCCACCTTTTTTTGTTATCCGAATCATTTCATTTGCTATTTTTCGAGAAATCTCATTATTTGTTATTTGAACAAACATAGTCGATTCATAAGTCAAATCAAAATAATCATTTTTAAAATCAAGGTTAGTTGCATCTTGCCAAAATAAATTAAGGAGAGGATAATTTTTTTTTGCGAAATTTATATCAACTTTATTTATATCAATTCCGAATAAGTTTTCTTGATTAAACCCTAAAGAAATTAAACTAATCAACTGACTAGCGGAACCACAGCCGATATCAATAATTCTTGATTTTTTTTTATTGAGGCTAATTTTATAGAGAGAATTCACAAAGCATTTTTTGAGCGCTAAAAATTGATACAAAGTTTCTGGATTTAAAAGATCATCTCTAAATCTATTTTTTCTTTCATAATGAGCTTTGTAGTATTTTGAATACCAGTTTTGACTATCTAAAATTTTCTTTTTAATCATTAAATATATTTTTTTGAATGATACTTAAAGCCCCTTTTGGTTAATATCATTTAATATCATGCGATTACTAATTGCAATACTATTTCTCAAATCGATTAAAATAACTATTAAAATTATGGTTATAACTTGAGTTTAAAGAATTAAAAAATAATCACGAAGATTTTGGCACATTAAGAGGCAAGTTCGGATCTTATCGCCTCTACTTGATCCAATCCGATTCATAAAAATCTTTAACAAGGCAATTTTTTTTAAATATTTATCGATATATTTATTAAAAAAAAATAGTTTCTAAATTTTTATGCAAAAAAAGAATAGTTTATTATTAAAATATTTTGGAAGAATTTTTGAGTAATTGATTTAATTCTGCGAGTTCTTCTTTGCTTAATTCTCGATATTTTCCTATTGGTAAATCTAACTTTATATTCATAATCCTTATACGCTTAAGTGATTGTACTCTGTAGCCTAAAGACTCACACATTCTCCTAATCTGACGGTTAAGTCCTTGAGTGAGTATGATTTTGAATTTTTTCGGCCCCAATTTTTTTACAAAACAATTTTTAGTTTTTGTTTCTATTATTTCAACACCATTACTCATGGCTTGAATAAATTCTTTATTAATTGGGCGATTAACACTTACGATATATTCTTTTTCATGATTATTTCTTGCTCTAAGTATTTTATTTACAATATCTCCGTCATTAGTCAAAAAAATAAGTCCCTCACTGAACTTATCTAATCTTCCAATAGGAAAAACTCTTTTAGGGTATTTAATGAAATCTATGATATTGTCAGGTTCTACTTCTCTATCAGTTGTGCAAACAATTCCAATAGGCTTATTAAACGCTAAGTATACATTTTTTTGTTTAGTTGATCTCTCTATTATTTGTCCCTCAACTTCTACTTGATCTTCATCCTTAACCTTGGTACCAATTTCGGGGATCTTACCATTAATTTTCACTTTTCCCTCCTCAATTAGTCTATCTGCTCTTCTTCTTGAGCAAAAACCAACCTCACTTAAATATTTATTTATTCTCGTAGACATTTTTTAAAATTACCTTTTATTTATTTTAAATATGAGGACAAATTGTGAAAAGATAATAGGTAAATTTATTAAAAATTTGAACTTTATTCCTAAACAATTGCATTAGGTAAAATCATTTTTTCATTAAAGTCCAAATATTTCTTATTTTCACTATT
>QCCW01000040.1 GCA_003281125.1 Prochlorococcus sp. AG-347-N23
CTGTTTTTCACTTAAATGAAAATACTCAATTAATTTCGATTTAGCTTCTATAGAATTTTCTGAGTCTTCAATAATCTCTATTACTTTTTTTATGTCTTTTGTTGCTTTAGATAACCCCTCTAATGTTTCTAGTTTTTCAATAGTGTTTTTTAGAAAATAATTAGTCCTTTTTCTAATTGTTTCTTCTCGAAATTCAACGAAATAGTTTAAGTATTCTTTTAAGTTTAATTGGACAGGTTTTCCATTAATTAACGCCAAAAAAATGGCGCCAAAATTGTTTTGTAGAGTTGTTTTTTTATATAAATTAGAAATGACAAGTTCAGAATTAGAATCTTTTTTTAATTCTATTACAACTCTCATTCCATCTCTATCGCTTTCATCTCTAATATCAGATATCCCATTGATTTTATTTGAATTAACAAGCTCTGCTAGTTTTTCAATCCAGCCTGCTTTACTGATTTGATAAGGAAGCTCTGTAATTATTAATGCATTTTTTCTATGTTTACCTTTGCCCAAATTTATTTCTTCTTTATTAATAACACCTCTTATAGTTATTGATCCCTTCCCCGTTTCGTAAAGCTCTTCTACTGACCGACTATAAATTAACTCTCCACCTGTTGGAAAATCAGGTCCTTTTATAATGTTAGAAAGTTTCTTATTACTTATATCTTTGTTTCTTACTAAAGCAATTAAACCATCTACTATTTCTCCTAGGTTGTGTGGGGGGATATTTGTTGCCATTCCAACGGCAATACCTGATGATCCGTTTAATAATAAAAATGGAAGTTGTGCTGGAAGAACATCTGGTTCTTTTTGTGAACCGTCAAAGTTATCTGAAAAATTTACTGTTTCTGATCCAATCTCTTCAAGAAATCCTTTATGAGCTATCGGCGCTAATCTGGTCTCAGTGTATCTCATTGCTGCTGGTGGATCATTATCTACAGATCCAAAATTCCCATGGCCTTCGAGGGCTGGATATTTTGTTGAAAAATTTTGTACTAGTCTTACTAATGCGTCATATACTGCTTGATCTCCATGAGGATGGTATTTTCCCAGTACATCTCCAACAACTCTCGCACACTTTCTAAATGGTCTATCTGGTGTCAAACCTAATTCGTACATTGCAAATAGTATTCTTCTTTGAACAGGCTTAAGGCCGTCTCTCGCATCTGGTAAAGCACGACCAACTATTACACTCATTGCATACTCCAGATAAGAACGCTGCATTTCTTCTTGGAGAGAGATAGAAGTGAATTGTTTCTTATCCATCAGAGTGCAAAATTAAATATGTATTGGTTAATTAAATTAAGAGTAATAGGTAAACAAATATTTACCAGTGTTGAAAATTAAGAAGATTGATTAATTTTGGATTTTGCTAAAATAACTTCTTGTTGTAATTGATCATTCTGTAAAAGTATTTCTGTTGAGGTTTGCAATTTTTCTCCCCACAACTGTTCTTTTCTGTAATCGTAGTCAACATAATAAGGATTTTTACTTAAAGCTTTTTTTGCGAGTTGAAGAGCTAATGCATTATTTTCTATTCTTAAACATGAAGCAAGTCCTAATAATGGTTCTGCGTTGTCTTCAATTGAGATTGCTTTTTCAAAAAGTTCCATAGAAAGATTAATGTTGTTTTTCTCGAAATAAGCTAAACCTTTATTATTGATTGCTTGCCAGAAATCGGGTTTAATTTTTATAGATTTATTAAATAAATTTATAGCTTCTGAGTAATTTTTTTCCATTAATAAAATATTTCCTAATTGAAAATTGGCTTTGTGGTTGTTTGATTCAATCATTAATGCATCTTTTAAAGCATTTTTTGCATTTTGTAGTTGCGCAATTTTGATATAAATATTACTTTTGGCAAAGTATATCTCAGTATTTTGTGAATCAATTTTTTGGGCTTTATTTAGAGAAATTAGCGCGTCCTCATATAGTTTGTTAGCTACTTGTGCTTCGGACAAAATTAACCATAGTTTTTCATCTGTTTCATTTATCTTTACTGCTAATTTTGCTAAGTTAAGACTCTGTTGTTGGTATTCTTCAAAATATAAAAGTTGATATGCACTCTTTCCAATAGCTATGCTTTCTTTTTGTAGATTTTTAATTGTTGGGAAATAATAATAAGGAACAATTGATTGAACTTTTTGTATTTTAAAAAAGCAAAAACTGATAAAAGAGACGTATATTACGTTTTTTAAAAAATTTTTCATATTTTTATTTTTTATTCTCCAAATTTGCTTTTATGTTTCTTTTCCACATCCATGGTTTAATTCTTTTTAAGGTGGTTCCTTTAAGATTTTCTTCCCATGTTTTATCATCCCAATTTAAAGACTCAATATTAAGTTTTTTAATCCATTCTTTTGGAGTATTTTCATAGATATTATTAAATGGCACTGACTTGTTCCAAGGACATACATCTTGACATATATCGCATCCTGCAACCCATCCATTTAAATTTTCTGCTACTTTTTTTGGAATAGTTTTTTCTCTGCTTTCTATCGTGTGATACGCAATGCATAGATCCGATTTTATAACAAAAGGCTCCACTATAGCCTCAGTTGGACAATATTCAATGCACTTATCACATTTTCCGCAAAGTGATTGATGAGGTTTGTCTGGTATTAAATCTTTTGTAAGAAGCATAAAACCTAAAGTAAACCATGAACCATTTGTTTTGTTTATCAAATTGCTGTTTTTGCCTATCCAACCAAGACCTGATTCCTCAGCCCATGCCTTTTCAAGAAGAGGTGAAGTATCAACACATATTTTCCATTTGCAATCTGGAATTTCTAGGTTTATCCATTCGCCGATATTCTTTAACTTTTTGTAAATCACTTTATGATAATCTTCTCCTTGACCAAATTTTCCTACTTTGAACAGGTTGTTTTTTTTGTGTGAACTAATGTAATTAAAGCCAACGCTTAGCACACTTTTTGCATTTTCAAGAAGTGAGCCTATGTTTTTTCTTTTTTCTGATTCCATCCATTTCATATCAGCATGGTGGTTATTTGATAACCATCTTTCTAATGCATTAGTTCTTAATTTTATTCGCCCACTCCCTGGTATTGAAGCTATTCCAGCTATTGTAAAACCTTCAGCAAGTGCTCTTTTTTTTAATGTCTCACTTATTTTTGTTATGTCTTGGATGGTATTGATCATTTCTTAACTCTTTATAGCATTTCTTTTTTAAAGTTATTTTTAAAGGTCAAACTAATAAATAATTTAAATTTATTAATGAGAAATATATCCTAACTCATAAAAAACAGTTAAATTGTTAGTAAAGTTAGTGTAGTAAAGAAAGTTATTTTGGTTGAATTTAATCAAAATCAAGATTCTAACTTAGGATCTAGACTCCAACAGGATCTCAAGAATGATCTCATAGCAGGCTTGTTAGTTGTTATACCATTAGCAACTACAATCTGGTTGTCATCATTAGTTAGTAAATTTGTTTTAACACTAGTCACTTCTGTTCCGAAGCAATTAAATCCTTTTATTACTTTAAATCCTTTATTGCAAGATTTAATTAACCTTACTTTGGGTTTAACTGTTCCTTTATTAGCTATTTTGCTTATAGGCTTAATGGCAAGAAATTTTGTAGGAAGATGGTTATTAGAATTTGGAGAAGGGACATTATCAAAAATTCCTGTAGCTGGTGCGGTTTATAAAACTCTTAAACAATTGCTTGAAACTTTTTTAAGTAAAAAATCTAATCGTTTTAGAAGAGTTGTTCTAGTCGAATATCCACGTGAGGGACTTTTTAGCATAGGCTTTGTAACTGGTAATGTTGGCCCTTCTTTGCAGCCAGAATTGGAAGAAAAGTTGCTCAGTGTTTTTATCCCTACAGCACCAAACCCAACAACTGGTTGGTATACCTTGGTTCCTGAGGCTTCTGTAAAGGATCTCGATATTTCTGTTGAAGATGCTTTTAGAACAATAATTTCGGCTGGGATAGTTAATCCAGATGAAAAAAACAATACTACAAACCCAACTTTTTCAAAATTATTTTCTCAATTTCGTGCTTCCACTAATACCTCTTCTTAATTGATGCATAATAATTCCCTTACTAGAGAATTATCTTTAATTTCTCTTGGCCTTATAAAAGATAAAGGTCATTTAAAATTAAATAAATTGCAGATAGAAGAAATTTTTGAATCCGCTTTGGATTCTCTGATAAATCATTGCAGAGATGAGTTAGATAATTGTGAATCAGATTTAGAGAGTGCATCACAAAAAATATTAGATAGTGAATTGCAAGAAGGGGTTGATTCCTCTTTTTTAAATGTTAGAGATGACTTGAAAAAATCTCTTACAAAAATTGAAAAAGTAATGAATACACTTTCAATTATTTTAGACTTTCCAAAATTAATAGTTTCTAGTGGTCATTTTGATATTAGAGATGATGTGAATTATAGGATTAGTAAAACGATCAATAATCTTGCAATTATTGATTCTGATATTGATCAAGCAATGGATGGATGGAGATTAAAAAGATTACCAAGAATTGATAGAGATATTTTGCGTTTAGCTTATATAGATATTAATTTTCTTAATACACCTATTGCTGTTGCTTGTAATGAGGCTGTTAATTTAGCTAATAAATATAGTGATATGGAGGGAAGAAGACTTATAAATGGAATTTTAAGGAGATTACAAACAGTCAAATCGAAATGATTATTTGATATAAATAAATAGTATTTTAAAATCTATTAAATAAGAACTATAAATATCAATGACAAATTCTGATTCTGATAATTCTCGAGAGTGGGCTGCACAAGCTTATGCACTCTTAAAAAAACGACAAGAGGAGCAAAAGCAAGAATTACAGAAGCAAGAGGAGCAAAAGCAAGAATTACAGAAGCAAGAGGAGCAAAAGCAAGAATTAATTGTTAGTGCGAGCAAAGAAAAAACTACTGAGTCACCTGAAAATATTTCTGAACCTGAACTAGGAGAATTCGATGACAATTTTACTTGGTCGGCTATGGTATTAGCTGCTCAAGGGAAAAAAATAAATCAAATATCTATAGATGAAATTGATTGGTTAACAAAATTAAGAAAAGGATTAGAAGAGACAAGAAAAGGATTTGTTACTGAATTATTGGATAAATTGGGAGATGATCCTCTTACACCTGAATCTCTTGATGATTTAGAGACTTTATTAATTAGAGCTGATGTCGGTGTTGATTCAACTGATAAAGTTATAAACTCTCTCAGAAAAAAATTAAATGAAGAAGTTGTGGGTGGAGAAGCAGGAATAAAATTCTTAAAAAAAGAATTAAAATTAATTATTGATAAACCAATAAAAAATTCAGGTACTGATATTTTAATTCCACAAAAAGGTAAGTTAAATATATGGTTATTAGTAGGAGTTAATGGAGTTGGTAAAACTACAACCTTAGGAAAATTGGCATACTTGTCATCTAGGAGCAATTATAAAACCTTAATAGCAGCAGCTGATACTTTTAGAGCTGCGGCAGTAGAACAACTTAAAGTATGGGGTGAAAGGAGTAATGTTGATGTTATATCTAACCAATCGAAAAATGCTGATCCAGCTGCTGTTGTTTTTGATGCAATCAATTCGGCAAAAAAAAGAAATGTTGACTTATTACTAGTTGATACAGCAGGTAGATTACAAACAAAAAATAATTTAATGGACGAATTAGCAAAAATAAAAAAGATTATTGATAAAAAAGATCCAGACGCAATTGTTGAATCACTATTGGTTTTAGATGCAAGTCAAGGTCAAAATGGATTAAAGCAAGCAAAAAGTTTTGCTAAATCGGCAAAATTAAGTGGAGCAATTATCACCAAATTAGATGGTACTTCACGAGGAGGCGTTTCATTAGCTGTCTCTGAGGAAGTTAATTTGCCTATAAGATTTGTTGGAGCTGGAGAAGGTATAA
>QCCW01000041.1 GCA_003281125.1 Prochlorococcus sp. AG-347-N23
CTTCCAAAAGAACAAATTAAACCATACCTAAAATGTCCCACCAAAATATCACTATGTAATTTAATTCTCCCAAACACAATTCCACATAAAATTAAGCCTGGTATTTGAGAAAAAATTGCTATCTAAAGTGATTGAATCTAAAATTAGCCCTAAAAACAAACCAAATATTAGTCCATTGATTGATCCATAAATCATTGACCAAGGCAATAACCAAAATAACGGCCAATATGGCTGAACTCCTAAAAATCCCAACCAATTAGGGTGCCATAAAAAAATAACTGGGATAAAAATAAAACATAATATAGATGAGTTTTTTATAAAAAATTTATTCATTAAATATTTAATTTTAAAATTTGCACCCAATCAATTACGTGAGGATTTGCTAAAAGTGATATTTTTGCCGTTTTTTTTGCTTTAAAAGGATCATCTATAGATTGGACAATACCAATTGGAATATTTGGAGGTAATAACGTACTAGCGGGGGAAGATGATACATAATCTCCCACTTTAATATCAGCATCTTTTGAATAAAGTATTAAACTTGGATAATCATCTCCTAAACCGACCAATAATCCATTAATTTGAAGTCTATCTACCCAAACACCTAACTTACTTTCTGGAGAAGTTATTAAAGTTACCGACGAAGTAAAAAAAGAAGTATTATCTATTCTTCCTAATAATCCTCCAGGACCAATAACAGTACTACCAATTTCCACTCCATCTTTTGAACCTTTGTTTAATATTATTTGTCTCCACCAACTACCTGTTTTTCTCGAAATAACTGCTGCTGAAATCTTATCATAATTAGATGATTCTCTAAGAGATAAAATTTTACGCAATCTTGTATTATCCTTTCTAAGAAGATCTAATTTTATTAAAGATTCTTGCTCTATGCTCTTAAGAATAACTTCTTTTTGAAATTGACCAGGCCAAAAAGGCTTTGAAATAAAATAAAAAAAATCTTTATATAAAGACCCTTTTGAAATCCTTACAAATACTAAAAATAATAAAATTACAAAAAAAAGCCAAGTTTTCTTTTTATGCCACCAACGACTAGTAGAAATTCGTCGGATATCTAACATAACATCAATCTCTTATGGCATTCCTTATATAGTCTGGAGTGTCAACAACTCTTTTCAGTTTTTTGAAATCATCCAAAACTTCTCCACAACCATTAACTACGCAAAGCAATGGGTTTTCTGCTATGTGAGTAAAAATTCCCGTTTCATCGCTCAATAAATCATTAATACCTCTTACTAAAGCTCCACCTCCAGCAAGCATAATCCCCCTGTCAACAATGTCTGCAGCAAGTTCAGGGGGGGTTCTCTCTAAAGTTCTTTTTACAGCGTCAACTATTTTGCTAAGTGTTTCAGCCATAGCTTCTCTAATTTCTCCTGATGTCAAAGTGACTGACCTAGGTAGACCAGATAAAAGATGTAAACCTCTCACCTCTAGAGTAGTTTTATCAAAATCATCATCTGGAAATGCAGAGCCAATTTTGATTTTGATATCTTCTGCAGTTCTCTCTCCCACAACTAAATTATGAACTTTTTTAAGATATAAGGCGATTGATTCATTTATTTCGTCGCCAGCTATTCGAACAGATTCACTCAATACAGTTCCACCCAAACTTAGTACTGCAACCTCAGTAGTACCTCCACCAATATCAACAATCATAGTTCCAATTGGCTCAGTTACGGGTAATGATGCACCTATTGCTGCAGCAACAGGTTCATCTATTAAGTGGACTTCTCTAGCTCCAGCTAATCCAGCTTCTCTTACTGCTCTTCGCTCAACACTGGTCACTCCACTTGGAATACCAATAACTATTCTTGGAGCAACTATACCTTTGCCTTCGTTACATTTTTGAATAAATGTTTTAATCATTTGCTCTGCAGCATCAAAATCTGCAATAACACCATCTCTAAGCGGTCTTACAGCTCTAATGTTGCCAGGTGTTCTTCCAAGCATTAACTTTGCTTCATGACCAACAGCTAATGGAATCCCTTCCTCTAAATCCATAGCTACTACAGAAGGCTCTTGTAAAACAACGCCCTTACCTGATACGTGTATGAGAGTGTTGGCCGTCCCCAAATCTATGCCAATGTCTCTAGAAAATTTAAATCTGTTAAAAATCACAATAGGAATTCTTTTTTATAAATAATATATCTATTTTTTGTTAAGCATTCACAATTCTCTTGTTTAGTTATGAATAGCACGCAAAACTTTGAGCAGAACCTAAAAATCTGAGTAGTATAAAAGAAAAAATTATGGAAATTAACACTATTAACCTAGTTGGCAGAGCCGGTAGAGAACCTGATGTCAGATATTTTGAATCTGGGAGTATCGTAGCTAATTTCACTCTTGCAGTGAACAGAAGAAGTAGAGATGAGGAGCCTGACTGGTTTAATTTAGAAATATGGGGCAAACAGGCGCAAATAGCGGCAGATTACGTTAAAAAAGGATCTTTAATTGGAATCACAGGAAGTTTTAAAATTGATAGTTGGAAAGATAAAAATACTGGTGAAGATAGATACAAACCAGTTGTAAGGGTAGACAGGTTAAATTTACTCAGTTCTAAAAAAGACTCTGAAAATAACCAATATTCTAACAATAGTAGTTCAAGTGAAATCCCATTCTAACGGCCAATTTTTTTTTTAAACCTGTTGATTAGTTTGATCATAAAATATAAGAAAATTAAAATTAAAATTGGTTTTACAAAAAACTTGATTTGATCTAAGTAAGTCTCAATAATGGGATAATTCTCACCGAATAAAAAGCCTGCATAAGTTAGAAGTGCTACCCATATCAAACTACCAAATGTAGTCCAAATCAAAAATTTTCTTATTGGCATAAGTTCTATGCCAGCAGGAACTGAAATTAAAGTTCTTATACCTGGTACTAATCGACCCCAAAACACCAAAGAAACTCCATATTTTTCAAACCACCTTTTACTTTTAATTAAATCACTAGAAGAAATTCCTAAGTATTTTCCTTTTTTATCAAGAAAATTTGAAAGCCTTTTTTCATTTACTAATCGGCCTAAGTAATACCAAGGTAGAGAACCTAATATTGTTCCAAGTAAACCCCAGAAAACTAAAATGTAAAAGTTTAATTTTTGTTGATAAACAAAAAAGCCTCCTAAGGGCATTATTATTTCTGAAGGGATTGGGGGAATTATATTCTCCAAAAACATAGCCAAACATATAGTAAGGTATGCAATAGTTGAATTCTTCTCGACCGCCAAACTTATATATTCAGGAATAGAAGTAAGAAAATTTACAAAAATTAAACTCAAACTTAGTATCTATATAGTTCTGATTTATATGGTCCCTCAACTGAAACATTAATATAATCAGCCTGTTCTTTAGTTAATTTTGTTAATTTTGCGCCTATTTTATCTAAATGTAATCTAGCCACCATTTCGTCAAGATGTTTTGGTAGAACATAAACCTCTTTAGCATATTGTTCTGACTTATTGAAAAGTTCAATTTGAGCTAATACTTGGTTAGTAAAAGAATTACTCATAACAAAACTTGGATGACCTGTAGCACAGCCTAAGTTGACTAATCTGCCTTCTGCTAAAAGAATAATTTTATTTCCGCTTGGTAAAGTTATGTGATCAACCTGAGGCTTAATATTTTCCCATTGATAATTTTTTAAAGAGGCAACATCAATTTCATTATCAAAATGGCCAATATTGCAAACTATGGCTTCATCCTTCATTTTGACAAGATTTTCGTGGGTTATTACCTGATAGTTACCAGTGGCCGTAACAAATATATCTATATCTTCCACAACATCTTCTAACCTAACCACGCTATAACCTTCCATAGCTGCTTGAAGCGCGCAAATTGGATCAACTTCTGCAACTTTTACAATTGCACCAAGTGCTCTTAATGACTGCGCCGAGCCTTTACCTACATCTCCAAAACCCATAACCAAAGCAACTTTGCCAGCAATCATTACATCGGTCGCACGCTTAATACTATCAACTAAAGATTCTCGGCAGCCATATAAATTGTCAAATTTGCTTTTTGTTACTGAATCGTTAACGTTTATAGCTGGAAAAGGTAAAGCATTTTGCTTTTGAAGTTGGTAAAGTCTGGCAACACCAGTAGTAGTTTCTTCAGTGACACCAATAATATTACTCTTTATTCTTGAATAGAAGCTGCCATCAATTTGCAACTTAGACTTGATAGAGTTGAATAAAGCAATTTCTTCTTCATTAGTAGGGTTATCTAAAACAGACAAATCTTTTTCTGCTTTACTACCAAGTATCAATAAACCGGTAGCATCCCCTCCATCATCAAGAATCATATTTGGAGAATCTGAACCCCAATCAAGGATGTAGTGGGTATATTGCCAATATTCATCAAGAGTCTCACCTTTTTTTGCAAATACAGGAATTCCTTGATCAGCAATAGCTGCAGCCGCATGATCTTGAGTTGAAAAAATATTGCATGAAGCCCATTTGACTTGTGCACCAAGATCAACAAGTGTTTCTATTAATACTGCTGTCTGAATAGTCATATGTAAACTTCCAGCTATTTTTGCACCTTTAAGTGGCTTTTCAGATTGATATTTATCTCTGAGTGCCATTAATCCTGGCATCTCTGTTTCAGCGATTTTAATTTCTTTACGCCCAAAATCCGATAGTGAAATATCTGAAATTACGAAATTAGGAACAGATGTTTTGATTGAATTGGCGATAACCATATCTTGTAAGTACCTTTTCTATTAAACTATAAATGATTAATGTATGATTTCGTGTTTGTTGAGAATTTAAAAGAAACTTTAAATTTAGGAGAAAAACTCTCATACAAATTAAATCCACATTCAGTTGTTTTATTAAAGGGTCCAATTGGAGCAGGGAAAACTTCTTTTGTACAAGGTATTGGCAAAGGTTTATCTATCTCTGAGGATATTACAAGCCCTACTTTTGCTTTATCGCATCACTATAGTTCCGGAAAAATTCCGCTAATTCACCTTGATTTATATAGACTAAAAAATAGTTCTTCAGCAAAAGAAGTTTTTTTTTCTGAAGAAGAAGAGGCATTACAAAATGAAGCTATATTAGTTATTGAATGGCCGGAATTTATAGAGCCACTTATTAAAGATTGCTGGAAAATAGAAATTAGTTACGCAAAAAATTCTGGCAGAAACTATATAATAAAGGATCCTAAAAATTTATTAACCTTTTCATAATTTGGCTGTTGCTCGATTGCACCTTCACCAAGACAGGTTAATAATCCACAAATACTTGCGAAATTAACACAATCTTGTATATCTAATTCATTTGAAGGATAACCAGATGAAACTAATTTTGAAATCAAGCCAGCGAGAAAAGCATCACCTGCACCAGTAGTATCGACAATTTTATTTTGTGAATTAGGAGT
>QCCW01000042.1 GCA_003281125.1 Prochlorococcus sp. AG-347-N23
CGGCGATGTTTCTGTTATTGAAGGAATGGAGGATTTACCTATAACTGCTCAAGTCGCTATGCAGGAAGGAAATCATCTGTCTAATAATTTAGAACTTTTAATTCAAGGAAAGGATCCTTTACCCTTTGAATTTAAAGATAATGGAGAAATGATTAGCTTAGGAATAGGTGAAGCTTCAATTTCTGGCCTTGGGGTTACTTTATCAGGGAAATTGGCTTTTGAGGCAAGAAGACTTATATATGCTTCCAAGCTGCCTGATATTTCGGAAAGCTTAAAATCTACATCTTCATGGATATTCCAAAAGAAATCTATTTTTAAAAAGTTTCTTAAAAAAGATAATTCCAATTAAACTTTTTTGAAATATTGTTTTTGGTTATATTGAGTTAAATAAGTTTCATATGAATTTAATTGCAGTAGTTAGTAATAATTTTGATGCTTTTATAACGGTAGTTGTCTTAATCATGTCTATAATTTTGTTTATCAGAAATACTATTGCGCCAGAATTGACTGGTTTGTTATGTGTTGGAATATTTATAGCTACTGGGGTACTTTCGCCTGAAAAAGCTTTAGCTGGATTTGGCAGCCCATCCTTAATTACCCTTATGGGTTTATTTGCAGTTTCCTCTGCATTATTTAAAAGTGGTGCCTTAGATAGAGTAAGAGAATTGATTTCTTCTGAAGGTATCAGAACGCCAAGGAAATTAATTTCTTTAATAGCTTTTTTGATTGCTCCAATATCTGGAATTGTACCTAATACGCCAGTAGTAGCATCTTTGTTACCATTAATTGAAGGGTGGTGTGAGCGGAGAAATATATCACCTTCAAAGGTTTTATTACCTCTTTCTTTTGCTACTTTACTTGGCGGAACTCTGACATTATTAGGCAGTTCAGTAAATCTTCTCGTAAGTGATATTAGTCAGCAATTAGGTTATGGAGCTTTAGAATTATTTAGTTTGACTGCAATTGGAATTCCTGTTTGGTTGATAGGCACAATCTATATGATTCTTGTTTCTGATATCCTTTTGCCAGATAGAGGGAGAGATAAGGATTTTATTAAAAATGGGGATATGAATATTTATTTTACTGAAGTTACTATACCCTCTGCATCGGAATTAGTTGGACAATCTGTCAGAAATAGTAGATTGCAAAGGCGATTTGATGTTGATGTTTTGGAGTTGCAACGAAATGGAAAAGTTATTTTACCTCCGTTGGCAGATAGAAAGATTGAACCGGATGATAGATTGATAATTCGCGTTACAAGAGCAGACTTATTGAGACTGCAGCAGGAACACACTATTTTATTAGGCGAGAATAAAAGATCTTTCGGAGGAGCTAATGTTTTTTCAGATGATGAAGGTACTAAAACCTTTGAAGCATTGCTGCCAGCAGGCTCAACTCTGGCTGGTGCAAGTCTGAGAGAATTAAGATTCAGGCAGCGTCATAATGCAACAGTTTTGGCATTAAGAAGAGGTCAGCAAACTGTTCAGGAAAGATTAGGCCAAGCTGTTTTAAGGGCTGGCGATGTTTTGTTATTGCAAGCTCCTTTAGATTCCATAAGAGGTTTGCAGGCAAGTAATGATTTGCTTATTTTAGATCAATTTGAAGATGATTTACCTGTCTTGATAAAAAAACCTATATCGATTGCAATTGCAATAGGAATGGTGGTTTTGCCTTCGGTTACTAATATTCCACTAGTAGGGTCTGTTCTTTTAGCTGTTATTGCAATGGTTGCCTTTGGATGTTTGAGACCTGCAGAAATACAAAAATCAATTAGGTTAGACGTTATTTTATTGCTGGGATCACTGTCATGCTTTAGTGTCGCAATGCAAGTAACAGGATTAGCAGATTTAATAGCAGTTAATCTCAATTTTGCTCTTAATGGCATGCCTCTGTATTTTGCACTAGTAGTAATTTTTATATCGACTGTTATCCTTACACAATTCATTAGTAATGCTGCTTCGGTAGCTTTGATTTTGCCTGTTGCTATTGAATTTTCAAATGTTTTAAGCATTTCACCTGGCGCATTAATAATGCTTGTTTTATTCGGGGCAAGTCAATCTTTCTTGACTCCAATGGGTTATCAAACCAATTTAATGGTTTACGGTCCTGGAAGATATAGATTTTTTGATATTGCAAAATACGGAGCTGGATTAACACTTATAATGTCTTTTACAGTTCCAGCTTTGATAATTTTAAATTTCAGATAAATAAAGTGAAATTCACAAGTAATGTCTATAAGTTAAAAGATGCTTACAGAAAATTATCTGTACCTCAATTTACTATTGTTACTGGTTTGTTTATTATTTTCTTTGGAACTTTGATTTTGAGTTCCCCTTTGTGTTCATCTTCAAAGGTGGGTTTGTGGGAAGCATTTTTTACATCTACTTCTGCTATCACCGTTACTGGCTTAACCATAATAGATATTGGTGTTGATTTAAATTTCTTTGGCCAAGTTTTCTTGGCTTTTATGCTTCTATCGGGTGGTCTAGGGTTAATGGCTATTACGACATTTTTACAAGGGTTTGTTGTTAAGGGTACAAAGCTAAGAACTAGATTAGACAAAGGAAAGACTCTTGATGAATTTGGAGTTGGAGGCATTGGTAGAACTTTTCAAAGCATTGCTATTACTGCAACTTGTATCATATCTTTTGGGGCAATTATTTTATATTCTTATGGATTTGTAGATATTCAAAATAACTGGGAAAGACTTTGGACCTCAATTTTTCACAGTATATCTGCCTACAATAACGCAGGTTTTTCATTATGGAAAAATAGTCTCCAAGACTATAGAACAAATTTTTTGGTGAATAGCGTGTTTATTTTTCTTATTGTTATGGGTGGACTGGGATGGCGTGTCATTGATGATATTTGGAGTAATAAAAGAAATTTTTCATATAAAAAATTGAGCCTTCACTCAAAACTAGTTATTAGGACAAGTTTGTCTCTAATATTATTCGGATCATTGGGGTTCTTCGTTACTGAATCATTGCTTAATAGTCAAATTTTTAATGATTTGAACTTATTTGAAAAGTTATTAACATCAATTTTTGAAACAGTAAGTGCAAGAACTGCAGGCTTTACAAATTACCCAATATCCTTAGCCTCTATCTCAGATACAGGTCTTTTGTTATTAATGACTTTGATGTTTATTGGAGCAAGTACTGGAGGTACTGGGGGAGGCATAAAAACTACTACATTCATAGCATTAATGGCTGCAACTAGATCAACTTTAAGAGGTCAGAAAGATGTAATTATAAGTAATAGATTAATTTCAGATAAAGTTATTTTAAAAGCAGTCGGTATCACTGTAGGATCTTTGCTCTTTGTTCTTTTGATGGCAATGCTGTTAAGTACAACTAATACTTTTGTAAAAAAAGAATCTTTTACATTCCTTGAAATTCTATTCACTTGCATTTCTGCATTTGCAACAGTAGGTTTTGATATTGGTTTAACTGCAAAATTAAATCATTTTGGCCAATTTATTATTATTATCGGCATGTTTGTGGGCAGACTTGGAATTCTTTTGCTTTTAAGTGCACTTTGGCAGGCTCTCTATAAGAGTAGAATAGATAGGCAAAAGAGAATTGGCTATCCTAGAGCTGATCTTTATGTTTAGATTGATTAAGTTTTATTATGGCTGATTGGTGGCAGTGGTCTCAAAAGAGAGAAAAAGAAGCTCTCACTTTTGCAGTTGTTGGAGTTGGGAGATTTGGAACCGCAGTTTGTAGAGAACTTATAAGTAATGGTGCAGATGTTTTGGCTGCAGATTACTCGGAAAAAGCTATTGATGATTTAAGACAATTGGAACCCTCTATAGAAGCTAGAGTTGTAGACTGTACTGATGAAGAGTCTATGAAGGAATCTGGAATACTTGAAATGAATACTGTTGTAGTGGGTATCAGTGAACCTATTGAAGCGAGTATAACTACAACACTTATTGCTAAGGATAGTGAAGGCAGCAAAGTTAAAAGAGTAATAGCGAGAGCTACGAGTGATTTGCACGAAAAAATGTTAAAAAGGGTAGGTGCAGATAAAGTTGTCTTTCCTTCCAGAATGCAAGGAGAAAGATTAGGTTTGGAATTAGTTAGACCAAATCTAATTGAAAGATTGGAACTAGATAACCAAACTGGTATTGATGAAATAACTATTCCAGAAGAATTTATTGGAAGATCTTTGAGAGATTTAAATTTGAGGAAAAATTATTTAGTAAATGTTCTTGCAGCAGGACCTGCAGAAAAGTTAACAGTAAATCCTCCTGCAAAATATATTTTGGAAAGAGGAAATATTTTGGTAGTTATGGGAAAGACTGCAGATTTACAAAAATTACCTCAAAATTAATTGTTTAATCAGATTTTTTATAGTATCTAATCCTTTGAGGAGCTTTTTTTAATCTTGTAACGCTTTGTTTTTCAAGTTCATCTCTAAAGTTATCAGTATTTAAATTGTTATTTGTAACATGTGTTTTGCCTACTTTCTCAAAGTATTTTTTTATACCTTCTTGAATTAACACTTTTGCCATATTACTGACTGTCCTAGATTCATTATTGGCTAAAATAGTCAATTGCTCACAGATTAATTCTGGGAGAACTACCTGTATTCTTGGAGATTTAGGCTTCCCATTTGTTGAATTTTGACGGGTAGCCATGAGTCAAAGTGGTTAACTGTTACTTATTATTATACACAGTTAGTCAAGGATAGTATCTTTGTGTATATTATTAGTAAGGAAATATATGTCCGTATTAATTAATTGTATTTATTGCCCTATGAAAAATTCAAGAAAACTTGATTCACCTAAAAGGTCGATAATTGATAAAAAGAAAAAAAGATTAGGTAATTCTGATTCTTATGAAAATGAAAATAGCGATGTTTTAGTATCAGCTGTAATAAGTCCATATTTGCTAACTCATCTTCATCATATTCTTCAACAGTCAGAGTATTATGCTCAGAAAGATGGTAGAAAATCTCATGCAGCTAATTTTGCAAAACTTAGAAAAGTTTTATGTTTAGATGCAAGAAGTATGGCAGATGCATCAGCAAAAGAAATAAAAGATACGGATAATGATTTATCTATTAATAAATATAATGAACAAAATGTAGCTTAAAGTAATAATCTGTTTATAAGTAGATCTCCAAAAAAAATGTCCAGTAATGCTGAAAAGCTCTACAAGTTAATAGCAAAAGACTCTATAAAGAAACAGAGTTTGTTTATGACAGCCTTGACTAACCCAAAAAAAGCTTTGGATAAAATATGTGATATGGGCAACGAATTAAATATTTCTGTCTCCAAAGAAGAAGTTATTGAATATTTGAGTACTATTGACGACGAGGCAACTAAA
>QCCW01000043.1 GCA_003281125.1 Prochlorococcus sp. AG-347-N23
TTATTTTTGAAACGATAATCTAAAGTTCCGAAGGATTCGTTTTCTTGAATATTATCATTAGGAATAAGTTCAAGATCCGATCAATCGGCTTTAATTTCAATTATTTTCGAGGTGCTAGATGACCATCAGCCCACCAGAAAGTGGAGAAAAAAACAAAAAAGTTTTGGAAGATCCTGTTAAGGTCGATCCAAGACCTATTGATTTTGCCAAATTAGATAAGCCAGGTTTCTGGTCAAGTAAATTATCTAAAGGTCCAAAAACTACAACTTGGATTTGGAATTTGCATGCTGACGCACATGATTTCGATGTGCACACAGGCGATGCTGAAGAAGCAACAAGAAAAATCTTTTCAGCTCATTTTGGACATCTTGCAGTCATCTTTATTTGGATGAGTGCTGCATTTTTTCATGGAGCAAGATTTTCTAATTATTCAGGTTGGTTAGCTGATCCAACTCATGTTAAACCTGGAGCTCAGCAAGTATGGGCAATTGTTGGTCAAGAAATGCTTAATGCTGATCTTGGTGCTAACTATAACGGTATTCAAATAAGTTCAGGAATATTCCACATGTGGCGAGCATGGGGCATTACTAATGAGAGTGAGCTGATGGCTTTAGCAATTGGTGCTGTAGTAATGGCTGCACTAATGCTTCACGCTGGAATTTTTCATTATCACAAAGCAGCTCCAAAAATGGAGTGGTTCCAAGATATTGAGTCTATGCTTAACCACCATATAGCTGGTTTAGTTGGACTAGGATCTTTAGCATGGGCGGGCCATTGTATACACATAGGAGCTCCTACTGCAGCTCTATTAGATGCAATCGATGCAGGTTCCCCTTTATTCATCAATGGTAAAGAGATAGCAACTATTGCAGACATGCCTATGCCGCATCAACTCTGTGATCCACAAATTATTGGTCAGATATTCCCAGGACTAGCAAGTGGTACAGGTAATTTCTTTAGTTTAAATTGGTTAGCTTTCTCGGACTTCCTTACTTTCAAAGGTGGACTTAACCCTGTGACAGGAAGCTTATGGATGACTGATGTTTCACATCATCATTTAGCTTTTGGTGTAATAGCAATAATTGGGGGTCATATGTACAGAACCAATTACGGTATTGGTCATAGTATGAAAGAAATATTAGATTCACAGCAAGGTGACCCAATATTATTCCCTGCTCCTAAAGGTCATCAAGGTCTTTTTGAGTTCATGGCAGAAAGTAGACACGCCCAGCTTGCGGTTAACCTAGCAATGCTTGGATCAATAAGTATACTTGTTTCTCATCACATGTATGCAATGCCTCCATATCCATATATAGCTACTGATTACATGACAGTTCTTGGATTATTTACCCATCACATGTGGATAGGTGGGTTATTTATAGTAGGTGCAGGTGCCCATGCTGGAATTGCAATGGTTAGAGATTATGATCCAGCAAAACATATTGATAATGTATTAGATAGAATTCTAAAAGCTCGCGACGCTCTAATAAGCCACTTGAACTGGGTATGTATGTGGTTAGGATTCCATAGTTTTGGACTCTATATACACAACGATACTATGAGAGCTTTGGGTAGACCCCAAGATATGTTTAGTGATTCTGCAATTCAACTTCAGCCAATTTTTGCACAATGGGTACAAAGTATTCAAGCATCTGCTGTTGGAACTTCTTTATTAGCAGGCACATCAGAAGCTTTACCTCACAAAGCCTTAAGTGAAGTTTTTAATGGAAGTTTAGTGGAAGTTGGTGGTAAGGTTGCTATAGCTCCCATTCCATTAGGAACAGCTGATTTAATGATTCATCATATCCATGCTTTCCAAATCCATGTAACCGTTTTGATACTTCTCAAAGGAGTGCTTTATGCAAGAAGTTCAAGGTTAATCCCTGACAAAGCTTCTCTAGGATTTAGATTCCCTTGTGATGGGCCTGGAAGAGGTGGTACATGTCAAGTTTCTTCATGGGACCATGTTTTCTTAGCTCTCTTCTGGATGTATAACTGTTTATCAATAGTCATTTTCCACTTCTCTTGGAAAATGCAGAGTGATGTTTGGGGACTCACTGGTGGTAATTTCGCACAAAGCGCTATTACTATTAATGGTTGGTTAAGAGATTTCCTTTGGGCGCAAGCTTCTCAAGTATTAACAAGTTATGGTCAATCCATAAGCATGTACGGTTTGATGTTCTTAGGAGCTCACTTTATATGGGCGTTTAGTTTAATGTTCCTCTTCAGTGGACGAGGATATTGGCAAGAATTGTTCGAATCAATTGTTTGGGCACATAACAAACTTAAAGTGGCTCCAACTATTCAACCAAGAGCTTTATCTATCACTCAAGGTAGAGCAGTAGGTGTAACTCACTTCCTTGTCGGTGGTATTGCTACCACATGGGCTTTCTTCCATGCTCGCCTTTTCGGCCTGGGCTAATTACCTGAACTTCACCTTTTTAATTCAATGGCAACAAAATTTCCATCATTTAACCAGGGTCTAGCTCAGGACCCTACAACCCGACGAATATGGTACGGAATAGCTACTGCTCACGACTTTGAAAGTCATGATGGTATGACCGAAGAAAAGCTTTACCAGAAGCTTTTCTCTACACATTTTGGTCATCTAGCAATTATCGCCCTCTGGGTGGCTGGTAACTTATTTCATATTGCTTGGCAGGGTAATTTCGAGCAATTTGTACTTGATCCAACCCACGTTCGTCCTATTGCTCATGCTATTTGGGATCCACATTTTGGATCTGGTATCACAGAAGCAATGACACAAGCTGGAGCTAGTGGTCCAGTAAATATTGCTTACTCAGGTCTCTACCATTGGTGGTATACAATTGGAATGAGAACTAATGAGCAACTCTTCCAAGCTTCAATATTCATGAGTATTTTGGCTTGTTGGACTCTATTTGCAGGTTGGTTACACTTGCAGCCAAAATTCAGACCTTCTTTAGCTTGGTTTAAAAATGCAGAGTCAAGATTAAATCATCATTTAGCAGTTTTATTTGGTTTTAGTAGTATCGCCTGGACAGGTCATTTGGTTCATGTTGCTATACCTGAATCAAGAGGTCAGCATGTAGGTTGGGATAACTGGTTAACAGTGCTTCCACATCCTGCAGGACTAGCTCCTTTCTTTACCTTAAACTGGGGAGCATATGCCCAAAATCCTGATTCTCTTGATCAAGTATTTGGAACGGCTGAGGGAGCTGGTACAGCGATCTTTACTTTCTTAGGTGGTCTTCATCCTCAAAGTGAAGCATTATGGCTTACTGATATTGCGCATCATCATATTGCGATTGGAACAATTTTTGTAATTGCAGGTCATATGTATAGAAATACCTTTGGTATTGGTCATAGCCTCAAGGAAATTACAGAAGCCCATAATACTAGACATCCTAACGATCCACATAAAGGTAGTTTCGGAATTAATCACGATGGAATATATGAAACTGTAAATAATTCATTACATTTCCAACTTGGACTAGCATTAGCATCACTTGGTGTAGCAACTTCACTTGTAGCCCAACATATGGGTGCACTTCCCTCTTACGCTTTTATTGCCAGGGACTACACTACACAATCTGCTTTATATAGTCATCATCAGTACATAGCAATGTTCTTGATGGTTGGAGCATTTGCACACGGAGCCATTTTCTTTGTAAGAGATTATGATCCCGAATTAAATAAAGATAATGTATTAGCAAGAGTTCTTGGAACAAAGGAAGCTTTGATAAGTCACCTTAGCTGGGTAACAATGTTGCTAGGATTTCATACTCTTGGAATCTATGTTCACAACGATGTTGTTGTAGCTTTTGGCAATCCTGAAAAGCAAATTTTAATTGAGCCAGTATTTGCTCAATTCGTTCAAGCTGCTCAAGGTAAGATGATGTACGGCTTTAACGCCTTATTATCTGATCCTACAAGTTCAGCAAGTCTCGCAGCTAATTCATTGCCAGGTAATCATTACTGGATGGATCTTATCAATAGACAAGATGCATTAAGCGCTTTCTTACCTATTGGTCCTGCAGATTTCTTAGTTCACCATGCTATCGCTTTAGGTCTTCATACAACTGCATTAATCCTTATCAAAGGTGCACTTGATGCTAGAGGAACAAAATTAATTCCTGATAAGAAAGATTTAGGTTATGCATTCCCTTGCGATGGACCTGGACGTGGAGGTACTTGTGATAGTTCATCATGGGACGCTATGTACCTAGCTATGTTCTGGGCATTAAATTTACTAGCATGGGTAACCTTCTACTGGCATTGGAAACACCTAGCAATATGGCAGGGTAATGTAGCACAATTTAATGAATCAGGAACTTATCTAATGGGTTGGTTCAGAGATTATCTCTGGTTAAACTCTGCTCAACTTATTAATGGATATAATCCATTTGGAGTAAACTCATTATCTCCTTGGGCTTGGATGTTCCTATTCGGTCACTTAGTTTGGGCTACTGGTTTCATGTTCCTAATATCATGGCGTGGTTACTGGCAAGAATTAATTGAAACATTAGTTTGGGCACATCAGCGTACTCCAATTGCTAACCTTGTTGGCTGGAGAGATAAGCCAGTCGCACTTTCAATTGTTCAAGCTAGATTAGTTGGATTAGCGCATTTCACCATTGGTAACATTCTTACATTCGGTGCATTTGTGATTGCATCAACTTCTGGTAAGTTTGGCTAAATTTTCCTTTAAATAATTTAAATCACCACATCTGTGGTGATTTTTTTTGTTTA
>QCCW01000044.1 GCA_003281125.1 Prochlorococcus sp. AG-347-N23
ATTTGGTTCCCATATTTTAAAACCTCTTAAAGATTTAGGAAGATATTCTTGTATGACCAAATTACCTGGATAATTATGAGGATTGACATAACTATTAGAATTGTTTTTTAAATGAAGTGGGACATCAAAACCATTGGAAGATTTGATTGTTTCAATTGCTTTAAAAATACTTTTCGTACTATTACTTTTTGGAGAAATAGCTAAATATAAAGAAGCCTGAGTTAAAAAATATAATCCTTCTGGAAAACCAACTCTATCAAAAGCATCACAACAGGATTGTACAACTATTATGGCATTAGGATCAGCTATTCCAATATCTTCGCTGGCAGATATAAGTAGTCTTCTAAAAATAAAATTAGGATCTTCACCAGCCTCCAGCATATTCGCAAGCCAGAATAAAGTTGCATCTGGATCAGAACCTCTTATGGACTTGATAAAGGCACTTATTACATCGTAATGATTTTGACCATTTTTATCGTAAACAATATTTTTCTTTTGTATGGCGTCCTCTGCTATTGAGAGATTAATATTGATTTCTTTAGCATCATTTTCAGCAGTTGTTTCTATGGCCATCTCTAGCGCATTGATTAATGTCCTTGCATCTCCGCTAGAAAATTTAATTAAATGACTTATAGCATCTTGAGTTAAATAAACCTTTTTTGAATCTTTTTGTTTTGAATAGTAAGTAATAACTTTTTGTATTATTTTTTGCAAATCATTTTCTACCAAAGGAAGTAATGTAAAAATACGAGACCTGCTAACAAGCGCTTTATTAACTGCAAAAAAAGGGTTTTCAGTTGTAGCACCAATAAAAGTTATAGTTCCATTTTCTATTGAAGGTAATAAAGCATCCTGCTGAACTGATGTAAATCTATGAACCTCATCGATAAATAAAATTGTTTTTCTTTTTGAATTTATTAATCTATCTTTTGCATTAGCGATTTCATTTCTTAATTCTTTAATACTTGATAATACTGCATTTAACTTAATTAATTTTGACCGTGTATTAAAAGAAATAATTTCAATAAGAGTAGTTTTTCCAACACCCGGAGGGCCAGAAAAAATAAAATTACTAATCTTATCGTTTAATATTGCACTTCTTAAAAGCGAATTCTCATTCAGGATTGGTTGTTGACCAAAAAAATCTTCCAAATTCTTTGGTCTTAATTTATCTGCCAAAGGTGCATTGTTTTCTATTTGAGAATAATTATTAAATAAATTTTCTGAATGCATATTAAAAAAATCAAAAAATCATTACTTTGAATTCTATGTAATTACTGTAGGAGTTTCCATTTGAGTAAGTTTTGAAATGTTCAATAAAGCATCTAAATCATCTATTAGAGGTTTCAAAGCAATCTGAGGATTTAACGAAAGATTCTTTTGAGGATCGAAAAATTTCTCAAAGTAAAGTCTTAATGTTGCACCCTTAGTTCCAGTTCCAGAAAGACGCACAATTACTCGAGAATTATCATCAAGGACCAATCTTAAACCTTGATTTTCACTTATAGAATTATCAACAGGATCTAAATATGAAAAGTTATCTGCAACTTTAACTAAATGGCCAGCAAAACTATTTCCTTTTAGATTTTCGAGCATAGAAGTTAGATTACCAAAGATTTGATTAGCAATATTTGAGGGAATTGCCTCATAATCATGTCTTGAATAATAATTCCTACCAAATTGTTTCCAATGATTCTGCATTAAATCACTTACCGAACATTTTTTCTCAGCTAAAACTTGTAACCAATACAAAACTGCCCATAGTCCATCTTTCTCTCTCACATGATTACTACCAGTTCCGAAACTTTCCTCTCCACATAAAGTAATTAAATTAGAATCTAAAAGATTTCCAAAAAACTTCCAGCCAGTAGGTGTCTCGAAACAAGGTATATTTAATGCTCGAGCTACATTATCAACCGCTGAGCTAGTTGGCATGGATCGTGCCACACCTGTAATACCATCTTTATAACCAGGGACACATTTTGTGTTAGCAGTAATAACTGCAAGGCTATCACTAGGATTTACAAAACATCCACTTCCTAAAATCATATTCCTATCTCCATCTCCATCGCATGCAGCACCAAAACTATAAGATTTTTTATTTAGTAACAAATCAGCCAAGTGGGATGCGTAAGTAAGATTAGGATCAGGATGTAAACCTCCAAAATCTTTTAACGGGCTACCATTTATGACACAATCAGGTGCTAGACCCATTTTTTCAACAAAAATATTTTTTGCATATGGGCCTGTAACCGCATTCATTGCATCAAAGATTAACGAGAAGTCTTTTTTTAAAAAATCACTAATTTGATCAAAGTCAAAAATTTTCTCCATCAAATTAGAATAATCTGTTAATCCATCAATAATTTCTAAGGTAGTTTCGTCGTAAGGATAAGTTCCATATTCACTAAAATCAGGTAATTGAATCTTACAAATTTTATAACTAGTTAGTAATTGTGAAGCCTTGAAAATCTTATTAGTAATTATCTCAGGAGCTGGGCCACCATTAGAGATATTCAATTTCACTCCAAAGTCGCCATCAATCCCACCAGGATTATGGCTTGCAGAAAGAATAATTCCACCAATAGCTTTTTCTTTTCTAATTAAATATGATGTCGCAGGAGTAGATAATAAACCGTATTTTGGAACAATAACCTTTTGAACTTTATGAGCAATGCATATTTGGACAATTTTTTCTATTGCTTCAATATTGCCATATCTGCCATCACCACCAACTACTAATGTTGAACCTTTTAAATCTTCTAATGATTGTAAGATTGCCTCAATAAAAACTTCTAGATAATGTTCTTCCTGAAACTTTATAGTACTTTTTCTTAATCCAGAGGTACCTGGTTTTTGATCTAGAAAAGGAGAATTGATATTAATTACACTAACTTGATTCATATTTTAAAGAAACCTCCAAAAATCTAACTAAATTAATGAGGCATTTCGGAAGTTCTTAACATAGCGATAAACCATAATGAAGAAATTAATAATGCACTAAGAATTCCATAGTTAAAACCAAATTTAGCAATTGTAATTGGAACTATTAGTGGAAAGGTTAATGCCCCAAACAATGGAGTAAAAGCTACAATTTTTTTCAGCATTAATTTAATTTATTAAAACCATTCAGTCTCAGCATTATCTTTTTCGTTAGTGTCGTCAAGTGGTGTAGTTCTAACAAATTTCATTAATATACTTTTTTCTTGGTCACCAGATACATCAATAGCTTTAATATCATATTTTTGAGTCCCGTCTCTAAATGGAACTTGAATTCTAAAAGTACCATCTGCAGCAAGAGGTACATCTTCTCCACCTATTTTCAGTTTTGCAGAGGGCTCTGTAGCTCCATAAACAATTAATTCGGCATCAGCAACGAGCCAAAAAGATCTATTTTTAACAATTCCGCTTCCAGAATCACTTAAACCTGATGACCATTTACCAGCACCTGAGTCTGTAAGATTATCATTGAGGTTTGTTGAATTAACATTTTCCATAAACTCTTCAGAACCAACTTTTCTTCTGAGAGGAATGTTAGTTGCCGCTTGATATAACCTTTCATGCATACCATTTTGTTCTGAAACAACAGGATTAGGAATATCTAAGATTGACTCAGAAGTGGAATCTAAATTAAAAGGTACAAATTTATCAAGAATTTGCTCAGAAGGATGAGACCCAGGAACATGACTTATCGAAGAAAATGCCAATGACATCCAGTTAAAACCATATTTGTAACCTAATTCAACCTTATAATCTCTATCAGCAAGTGGAATTGGCAAGTACCACTCTGTACTGTAACTATCAACTGCTATCTCCCTGAGTGTTCCTTGATTCAAGTTGCTTCCTTCAGAACCAGATGCATCAAATAATCGTAAACATAATTTATTAGCTCCCAAAGATTTTGCTTTTTCTCTATCTGCATCAGAAATTTGCCAAAAAACATAAGCCCAATCTGGATCTCGGGGTAAGAATACTACATTTGTTTTAACTTCTTCACTACTGTTGAAAGCATCTGACTCAGAAGTTTCTTCAGGTTTTGACTCAGGAGATGTAATAAATGTTTTAATTGTAGATTTTTCTAGATATTTAAGTATTAAATCAACTAAAACAGCTTTTGTTTTGCGACTGTAGAGAGGAACCGATAATTTACTTGCTTCTTGACGTAATTGTCTGAGGGTTAGTGAGAGTAATTGATCTTTATTCATGATCCCATCAGCCACTTGAAATTCTCCGTTTTTATTTGGGATCAGTATGTTCTT
>QCCW01000045.1 GCA_003281125.1 Prochlorococcus sp. AG-347-N23
AAGAAAGTCTTCTTTGGTGGAAAACGCAAATTGGCATAGATATAAAAAATAAAAATAAAATAATTTTTGCTGGGAATATCAACAATGCTTATGATTTTAATGATTTTATATCTGCAACGTTATCTCCTAAATTAGAAGATTGTAAATTTGAAATATTAATATGCGGAGATGGAGAATGCATCAGTTTTTTAAAAGAAAAATTAAAAGAAAAAGGTAATATTTTTTTCCCTGGATGGATTGACTACAATCAACTCACAGCATTAAAGCATTTATCAATTGCGACTTTAGCTCCATATCGAAACACTCCCGACTTTCAAATGAGTATTCCAAATAAAATAATTGATAGCTTATCTTTTGGACTACCTATTATTACTTCACTAAAAGGCGAAGTAGAAAATATAATAAAAAAATATAATGTTGGATATTTTTGCGACAATAATTCTACTTGGGAAGACCAAATCTTCTCATGTTTAAATGATCCCATTAAGAGAGATTCACTATCTTATAATTCAAAAAAACTATATAAAGATAAATTTACTTCTGATAATGTATATGGAGAATTTGTTAAATTTATTGAACAAAACTTTTAGTTTTTAAGATAGCAAAGAATAATAAAAGCTAGGCAAATTTAGTGAATAGTGCAGATTTTTAGTTTATGATTAGATAAATTTGGATGAATTTATAGATATATGAAAGACCTCAATAATAACAAAATAGAATCTATAACATCTGAAAAGGAAATTAATATCGACAATTTTTCTGGAGATGAATTATTGGAAATGCTTTCAAAAATGATATTAATTAGAAATGCAGAATATAAAATTGCCAAAGGCAGAGAAATTGGGTTAGTTGGAGGTCCCGTACATTTAGGTGTTGGTCAAGAAGCTATACCAGTCGGCATCTCTCAATATTTAAATAATAATGACAAAGTATTTGGAGCACATAGATCTCATGCTCATATACTTTCATTAGGGATAGATCTTAAATCATTCTTTTCTGAAATACTTGCAAAATCTTCAGGCATATCAAAAGGGATGGGAGGATCAATGCATCTTTTTGGAGGATCAGTTGGTTTCTCTGGATCTGTTCCAATAGTTGCAGGAACAGTACCTCTTGCTGTTGGTACAGCTTTGGCAAGCAAGTTAAAAGGAGAAGACGCTATATCTATTTCTTATTTAGGTGATGGCGCAATGGAAGAAGGTATAGTTCATGAAAGTTTAAATTTGGCAAGAATTAACAATTGTCCTGTTATTTTTGTAGTTGAGAATAACTTATTTTCAAGTCATTTAAATATTAACTTGAGACAGCCAAAAGAGTTAACTTATAGATTTGCCAAAGCAAATGATATTGAGTCAAAAGTATTAGACGGGAACAACTTAACGTCTATTTGTATGACAAGCAAAGAATTTATTAGAAGATGTAGAGCGGGGGAAGGTCCATTTTTTATAGAAGCAATTACATATAGATGGTTTGGCCACGTCGATTGGAGAGAGGACATCGATGTTGGAATAAATAGATCTGCAGAAGACTTAAAATATTGGAAGAAAAGAGATCCCATTTCAAGGCTAAAAAAATCACTTTTAAAAAATAATTTTGTAGAAAATCATTTAATAAACTTAGAGAAAGATATTCAGAAAGATATTGATAACGCATGGATGGATGCTTTAAAAGAATCCTCTCCAGAATGGAATGAATCTTTAAATTATGTTTTTAAACGCAATTAGAAATGAATAAATTTACATATAGTACAGCAATCTTAGATGCATATAATTTTTTATTAAAAAATTATCCTGAAGTTTTTGTAATCGGACAAGGTTTATGGAGTCCTTGGTATGTGGGTAATACTATGAAAGATCTAGATAAAAAATTTGGAAAAAAAAGAATTATAGATACCCCTGTTTCAGAAGCTGCAGTAACTGGGGCGGCAGTTGGCGCCTCACTTAATGAAATGAAGCCAATAGTGGTTCATCCAAGAATGGATTTTATGATGTACGCAATGGATCCAATAGTAAATCAAGCCGCCAAGTGGTCTTATATGTTTGGGGGGCAATCAAGTCCATCTATTACGATCAGAGGAATAATAAATAGAGGTGGAGAACAAGGTGCTCAACACTCACAAGCTTTACATTCTTGGTTTGCCCATATACCAGGATTAAAAGTAGTCTTACCCTCATCAGTAGCTGATGCCCGGGATCTTTTAATAGCCTCTGTTTTAGCTGATCAACCAGTAATATACATAGATGATAGATGGCTTTATGATCAAGAAGATAATTTACCTGAAGCAAAAGAAATCAAGTTAGAAAGTATTAATCCATGTATTTTGAGAGAAGGCGATTCCATCACATTAGTTGGATGTAGTTACTCAACACTTTTGCTTAAAAAAGTAACTAAGAAATTAATTAAAAATAAAATTTATCCTGAAATAATTGATATGAGAATTATTAATCCTTTTCATAGCGAATTAATTACTAATTCAGTCAAGAAAACTGGCCGTTTATTTGTACTAGATGGAGGATGGGGTCCTTGTGGAATATCTTCTGAGATAATTTCTTCCGCTGTCGAAAATGTAGACCCTAACTTTTTGAAATCCAAGCCTGCTAGGTTAACTCTACCTTTTACCCCAGCACCAACAAGCAAAGTCTTAGAACAAGAATACTATCCTACAGAGGAAAAAATATATAAAAACATTTTAAAAATTTTTAAAAATAATTTATAATTATTCCTATGAAAATTCCATTCTTTGATTACCCAAGACTTTTTTTAGATAAAAAAGATGAATACATGAACATCTTCTCAGATGTTGCTTCAAGAGGGGCTTTCATAATGCAGGATGACGTAGATATTTTCGAAAAAAATTTATCGACCTTTTCATCATCAAAATATTCAATTGGAGTAGGTAATGCTACCGATGGACTTGAAATTTCATGGATGGCCTTAAATTTAAGACAAGGTGATGAAGTTATTTGTTGTTCCCATACAATGTTAGCAACTGCCTCTGCAATTAAAGTAGCAGGGGGAATCCCAATTCCAGTAGAGATAGGAGATGACAATTTAATAGATCCCGATGCAGTTGAAGATGCAATCACATCACGTACTGTTGGGATAATGCCAACACAGCTAAATGGACGCACTTGTGATATGGAAAGGATTATGCAAATAGCTAATAAATATAAACTTTATGTTGTTGAAGATGCCGCACAAGCTTTGGGTTCAAAATTCAAAGGAAAACATGCAGGTACATTTGGGCATTCATCAGCTATTAGTTTTTTTCCTGCGAAAGTTCTTGGTTGTTTTGGCGATGCAGGGGCCATATTATGTCAAGATGAAACAATTTTTGATAGAGCCTATCAACTTCATGATCATGGAAGAGATAAGAATGGTTATGTTAAATCATGGGGTAGAAATAGTAGGCTAGATAATTTCCAAGCAGCAATATTAAATTTCAATCTAAAGTCTTACGAAAAAGTAATTCAAAGAAGAAGAGAAATAGCATCTAAATACTTTTCTAAACTTTCGATTTTAGAAGAATTAAAATTACCAGAATCGCCAGTTAATAATTCTGATCATTATGATGTTTTTCAAAATTATGAAATAGTAGCAAAAAGAAGAGATGAATTACAGCAATATCTTAGAGACTATGGAGTTGGGACTTTAGTGCAGTGGGGCGGTAAAGCCATCCATCAATGGGAGCATCTTGGTTTCAATTTACATTTGCCCAAATCGGAAGCTTTTTTTAAAGAATGTATAATGATTCCTATGAATATGTTTATTTCTAATGAAGATATAGATTATATTTGTCAAAAAATAATTGAATTTTATCGAAAATGAAACGGATTTTCGATCTAATATTTTCACTTTTAGGCCTTATTCTTCTCTTCCCGATAATCACAATTGCTTGTCTTGGAATTTATTTACAGGATCAAAATTCTCCTTTTTACATTGCAAAAAGAACTGGCAAAAATAATAAAAAATTTTATATGATAAAACTTAGATCAATGATAGTTAATGCTGAAAAAAACAAAGTTGATAGTACATCGATTAATGACCCTAGAATAACTAAAATTGGTAGATTCATAAGAAAGTTAAAGTTGGATGAACTTTCTCAACTCTTTAATGTTTTTATTGGGGAAATGAGCTTGGTAGGTCCTAGACCTAATGTTAAGAGAGAGACTGATCTTTATACAAAAGTCGAGAAAAATCTTTTAAGTGTTAAACCTG
>QCCW01000046.1 GCA_003281125.1 Prochlorococcus sp. AG-347-N23
TGTTTTTGTGCGCTCTAAAATTGATTCGTTCCCAACTTTTTTTCTTAATTTAATTACAGCATCAAAAATTGCTTCTGGCCTTGGTGGGCATCCTGGGAGGTATAAATCAACTGGTATCAATTTATCAACGCCTCTTACAGCTGTTGTAGAATCTGCACTGAACATTCCCCCTGTGATTGTGCAAGCACCCATAGCGATAACATACTTTGGTTCAGGCATCTGCTCATAAAGTCTTACAAGAGCAGGAGCCATCTTCATTGTTACTGTCCCCGCAACTATTAATAAATCTGCTTGCCGTGGCGAGCTTCTAGGTACTAATCCAAATCTATCAAAATCAAATCTTGATCCAATTAAGGCAGCAAATTCTATAAAACAACAAGCTGTTCCATAAAGGAGGGGCCATAGACTGCTTAACCTAGCCCAATTATGGAGATCGTCTAGACTTGTTAATATAATGTTTTCGCTTAAATCTGTAGTAACTTGGGGTGCACCAAGAGGATTGCAAGTTCCTTCTCGGATTTCTCTTATTGCTTTTGGGGATAATTGTGGATTCAATTTTTTAACTCCATTCTAAAGCACCTTTTCTCCATGCGTATGCCAAAGCGATAACAAGTATTGAAATGAAAATTAAAGCCTCAATAAAAGCTAATAAGCCTAATCTATTGAAGGCAACCGCCCAAGGATAAAGGAAAACAGTCTCAACATCAAATATAACGAAAACCAAGGCAAACATGTAATAACGAATATTAAATTGAATCCATGCTCCTCCAATAGGCTCCATTCCAGATTCATATGTAAGTTTTCTTTCCCCTGTTCTGCCTCTTGGGGCAACGATGAGATTAGTAACTAAAGCTAATACTGGAACAGCTGCGGCAATTAGAAGGAAACCTAAAAAGTATTCATAGCCAGTTAATAAAAACATCTTAAAATTTAATTTTGAATAAAAAGTCGCTTAATTAAGCAAAATCTTTTAAAGTTCTTAAAGAACAATAATAAACCGTGAGTGAAAACATTCAACCAGCCTCTGAGGAAAACAAAATAGTTGAAGACTTTGAGAAAGGAAAACTTTCTGAAAATTCCTCAGAAGTAAATGTTGAACAACCTACCCTTAATCTAGAGCAAAATAGATTCGAATGTAGAAGTTGTGGATATATTTATGATCCGTCTGAAGGAAATAAAAAATTAAACATACCTAAAAATACTCCTTTTTCAGAGTTAGATGGGAATACCTTCGCTTGCCCTGTTTGTCGAGCTGGTAAAAATTTTTATAAGGATATCGGATCCAGAGCAAAACCTAGTGGATTTGAAGAGAATTTAGTTTATGGATTTGGATTTAATAGTTTACCTCCAGGACAAAAAAATATATTGATTTTTGGAGGGTTGGCTTTTGCTGCTGCTATGTTCCTTTCTTTGTACTCTTTGCATTAATATAATTAAATGAAAAAAATTTTTACTAGTATTCCTAATCTTCTTTTATCTGTAGTTCTCTGTTTCGTTTTAAGCAGTTGTTCATCCACAGGTGTCAAGATGAATGAAAGCAGCCCTTGGAAAACAATCCAGTTTGAAGATCAGGCTAATGCTTTAGATGTTGATTTCATAGATGATAATCATGGGTTTTTAGTAGGCTCAAACAGATTGATTATGGAATCAACTGATGGTGGTGAAACATGGGAAAAAAGATCATTAGATATTTCTGCTGAAGAGAACTTTCGCCTTCTAGATATTGACTTCAAGGGTTCTGAAGGTTGGTTAATAGGACAACCCTCTTTAGTTATGCATACTTTTGATGAAGGTAAAAATTGGACTAGGCTTTCACTTGGGAAGTTACCAGGCCAGCCTTTTTTAGTTACTACTATTGATGAAGGAGTTGCTCAATTGGCGACAACCTCTGCAGCTATTTATGAAACTTCCAATAGTGGTGAAACATGGGAGGCAAAAGTAGCAGACCCTTCGGAACAAGGAGGTATAAGAGATTTAAGAAGAACATCTAGTGGCGATTATGTTAGCGTAAGTAGTCTTGGAAATTTCTTCTCTACTCTTGATAGCGATAGCAATAATTGGATTGCTCACCAAAGAGCAAGTAGTAAGAGAGTGCAAAGCATTGGTTTTAATCCAGAAGGAAGTTTATGGATGCTTTCAAGAGGTGCGGAAATTAGATTTAATGAAGATTCTGATAATCTAGAAAGTTGGTCAAAACCTATAATACCTATTCTTAATGGTTACAATTATCTAGACATGGGATGGGATCCAAATGGTGATATATGGGCCGGCGGTGGAAATGGCACTTTAATAGTAAGTAAAGATCAAGGTGAAACATGGAATTCAGATCCTCTTGCTTCTGCATTGCCTACTAACTACATAAAAATAGTTTTTCTTGATAAGGAATCTTTAGATGATCAGAAAGGATTTATACTTGGTGAGCGAGGTTACATTCTTAAATGGAATGGCTAAATCTGTAATAACTTAAGAAAATAATAAAAAAAATCTTAATTTTGGATGAATTTAACAACTGTCTGTAACCAACCTGTTAATTTCTTCGCGAAGTTATGATTTTACACTGTAAGATCGTATGGTAAACATTTGTGATTATGGCCGCAGGTTCAACGGGTGAACGCCCATTCTTTGAAATAATCACCAGTATTAGGTACTGGATTATTCATGCAGTAACATTACCAGCTATTTTTATAGCAGGCTTCTTATTTGTATACACAGGTCTGGCTTACGACGCATTCGGTACACCTCGTCCGGATAGTTATTTTCAGGCATCTGAAGCAAAAGCTCCTGTTGTAACACAAAGATTTGATGCTAAGTCTCAACTTGATTTAAGAACAAAATAATTATGTCTAATTCTCAAGCTCCAATGCAGGCTGCGGAAGTCCGCGTTTACCCTATATTTACTGTTCGTTGGCTAGCAGTTCATGCTTTAGCTATTCCATCAGTATTCTTTTTGGGTTCTATTGCTGCAATGCAATTCGTAGCCCGATAAATTTAATAATCATGCAAGTAAACGAAAATCCTAACAAAGTTCCAGTTGAACTTAATCGTACAAGCCTTTATCTAGGCTTATTATCAGTTTTTGTATTGGGAATTTTATTTTCCAGTTACTTTTTCAATTAAATTAAAACTATGAGTAAATTAAAAGGACCTGATGGAAGAATTCCAGATAGACTTCCCGACGGTAGACCAGCGGTTGCATGGGAAAGAAGATGGACTGAAGGAACTCTTCCTCTATGGCTTGTTGCTACAGCAGGCGGAATTGCAGTTATCTTCGTTTTAGGAATATTCTTCTATGGTTCATACCAAGGCGTTGGCGGTGGAGGCTAACTAATCCTTACCTTGACCTGATAATCACTTATATCAATTAAGCCTAATAAGAATCAGTAAATATCCTTAGTTTCTCTTTTGTGGAGCTTGGGATATTTTCTTTTTGAGTGATCAAGCCATCTTTTAATGAAAAATGAGACTTACTTTTTGGTCTTTCTTTTTCAATTAATTTAGCTACTTCAAAAATTATTTTATTGGCCACTTCAGTATTCGATCTAAGATTACCCAAAACCATCTCTACAGAAACTTCTTGATGCGTTTGATGCCAGCAATCATAATCAGTAACCATAGATAATGAGGAGTAAGCTATTTCAGCTTCTTTAGCTAATCTTGCTTC
>QCCW01000047.1 GCA_003281125.1 Prochlorococcus sp. AG-347-N23
TCTGAGGTATGTCTATGGTTTATCAATCCATATGCTGATAGACCTTCTCCACATTCTGATAAGAGTAGCTTTTGGTTTGGTTCTCGACCACCTCCAGAGGTTGCGCTTTTAGAGTCAATAACTATACCTTCATTTTCAATAATTCCTTGAGAGAGATAAGGAGCTAATGGAATAAGAGCAGATGTTGGATAACATCCTGGACAGGCAATTAATCTTCCTTTTGAAATGGCTTCTTTATTTATTTCAGGAAGACCGTAAACTGCCTCTTTACATAAATCATCATCATTTCTTTTATAAATAGCAGCTTCTTTGGAATATATTTTTTTCCATTCATCTAAGGACTTATATCTGTAATCAGCAGATAAATCAATAACTTTAACTCCTCTATCTAATAATTTCCTTGTCAAGGTTGAAGATAGGCCATTTGGTAAGCAAAGCAAAGCAATATCAGAATTATTTGAAATATTATCTACTGAAATTTCTTCTATATAAGGATCATTATCTAGATAAATAAAAGGAAAATTGTCATTCCACTTTGATCCAGAGGTTTTATTACCTCCTAAAAATGAAATTTTGTAGTTTTTATTTTTCTTTAGAAGATTTACCGCTTGAATACCGCCGTAACCCGTAGCACCTACTATTGCAACATTCATTTCTTTGAATTGGCAGACTTTGAGATAGGATTATAAAGTGTTGAACTTAAGGTAACTAAAACACTATTTTTCTATATTGATAGGAATAATGAAAGAAACAAGTCCCAAATCAAATAATGGAACAATTTTGGATATAAATGAATCTTTTAAAATTGAATTTGATCCTATTAGTGATGCGTTGGCAGCTATAAGAAATGGTGAATGCATAATTGTTGTAGATGATGAAAGAAGAGAAAATGAAGGAGATTTAATATGTGCGGCTCAGTTTGCAACTCCACAGCAAATTAATTTTATGGCTACTGAGGGACGTGGCCTTATATGCCTAGCTATGCAAGGTGAAAAACTTGACTCTTTAGATTTACCATTAATGGTAGATAGAAATACAGATGAAAATCAAACAGCTTTTACTATATCTATTGATGCTGGACCTGAAAATAATGTAACTACTGGAATTTCCGCTGAAGACAGAGCAAAGACAATTCAAGTTGCTATAAACCCAAATACAAAACCTGGCGATTTACGAAGGCCAGGACATATTTTTCCATTAAGAGCTAAAAAAGGTGGAGTATTAAAAAGGGCAGGCCATACCGAAGCAGCAGTAGATATTGCAGCAATGTCAGGTCTTTATCCCGCTGGAGTTATTTGTGAAATACAAAATCCTGATGGTTCCATGTCAAGACTTCCACAACTAAAAGAGTATGCAAAACAGTGGGGAATGAAATTGATATCCATAGCTGATTTAATAAGTTATCGGTTTCAAACTGAGAGATTTGTATTTAGAAAATCCGATGCAGTTCTCCCAAGTATTTTTGGCAATTTCAAAGCTTATGGATATATTAATGAACTTGATGGTTCAGAGCACGTTGCATTAGTTAAACAAAAATCATCAAAATTAAGTGAACCTGTGCTAGTAAGAATGCATTCAGAGTGTTTAACTGGCGATGCTTTTGGATCATTACGTTGTGATTGTAGGCCACAGTTAGAAGCTGCTTTATCAAGGATAGAAAAGGAGGAAGAGGGAGTTGTTGTTTACTTGAGACAAGAAGGTAGAGGTATTGGTCTAATAAATAAATTAAAAGCATACAGTTTACAGGATGGTGGATTAGATACTGTAGAAGCTAATGAAAAATTAGGTTTTCCAGCTGATCTCAGAAATTATGGAGTTGGAGCACAAATATTAACTGATCTTGGGATAAAAAAATTAAAATTACTGACTAACAATCCTAGAAAGATTGCTGGCTTAGGTGGTTATGGAATAGAAGTTATTGAGAGAGTTCCATTAGTGATTTGTCCAAACGATAATAATGCAGAATATTTGAGTGTTAAAAAAACAAAGCTAGGCCATATGATTGATGAAGGTGATTCGAATTCTAGGAACATCGATCCATTTATATCGATATTTCTTGACGGGAAATATCAATCTATTGATCTAGTTACAATAAAAAATAAAGTTACTAAATTCTGCAGTGATCAAAACATTAATATTAAACTAGAAAGTAGTCCAAGATTATTAGCTTTTTGGAATCGACCAAAACTAGTATGGAGAATCTTACATGATAAAAATAGAACCAATTCCAACATTGATGATCAAGAAATTAAGAATATCGAATTATTTATTCAGTTTTTATCCAAACATGAAAATAGTACAAAGATTGGAATTATTGTTTCTAGAAACATTGAACAAGCATTACACCCAAAAAGTAGCATTAAACTAATCAATACTAAATTCACTATTAACAATGAAATCTTAAATTCATCTACTAGAAAATTTAATCTAGATAAAGAGACATTTAGTATTGTTTTTGAAGGCTAAATTACTACTTTAGGGTTGCCTTATTAATTTTTGAACCATTAGTAAGCTTTAGCACTACATCCATATCATCTGTTTTACCAAAAACAGTATGAACTCCATCGAGATGAGGCTGTGGTTCATAAACTATGAAAAACTGACTACCACCAGTGTCCTTTCCTGCATGGGCCATAGAAAGTGAGCCTTTTAGATGTTTATTGGAATTAATTTCACATTTAATATTATATCCAGGACCTCCTGTACCAGGCATACCTGATGCTCCGTCACGAGTATTTGGGCAACCGCCTTGGGCCATAAATCCAGGAATAACTCTGTGAAATGCTAGACCGTCATAAAAACCCTCAGAAATCAAATTCGTGAAATTTTTAACAGTATTAGGCGCGTCATCTGAGAAAAATTCAATATTAATGTCTCCAACTTCTGTTTCAAATAATGCAGTTGTCATGGTTTATTTTTTTTGAATAATTTATATTTTAATAGCTAAAGCAACTTTTCAAGGTTTTCTTTAATGGTATTTAAATCAATATTTTTATTGTCATTATTATCTCCTTCCCAATCTTCAACTTCAAGGTTTTTCTGGGGGGGTGAAATTAGTAACCTATCTTCGGCTGTTTTAGGAACAAAATTTTTTTCTACTAATCTGAATTCATAATCTAATTTAATGCAGAAATCTTTTATTTCTTCTATATCAATCATTTCAACTGTTGGCAAAGGAAAATCTTGAGCTTCAAGTAATCCACAATATCTTGTTGCATCGTCCCTATCTTCAAACATAAGAACAATAGTCCTACCTTTGAGTTCGATTGAATGAATTCCTTCTTTATCTGTTCCTGAATTATATAAAAGAACAAATATGTTCATAAGCATCGATTATTTTCTATTCATATGATATTTGATTAAGAATCAGAAAGTGATAGTTCTTGTAATCTTGTATATAAAGCAATTTCTTCATCATTAATATCAGCAGGTATCACTACTAAGATTTCAACATATTGATCTCCAACATTATCTTCAAAAGTTAAACCCCTACCTTTCAAACGTAACATTCTTCCGGTAGATGATTTTGGAGGAACTTGAAGTGTGACATTTCCATCAAGGGTAGGAACCTCTACTGCACAACCTA
>QCCW01000048.1 GCA_003281125.1 Prochlorococcus sp. AG-347-N23
ACTCGTAGGCCAGTGATCTTTTACCCTTAGTATTTTTGCACAAAGTTTGAGACATAATACCAGCCAAAGAAGTAGAGACTTGTAATCTCGCTTGTTCTTGTTGGTCAGAGGGAAATACATCAACAATTCTCTCAACTGTTTTTGCTGCAGAAGAGGTATGTAGAGTACCCAATACTAGATGACCAGTTTCTGCTGCAGTAATAGCTAGTTGTATCGTCTCTAAGTCTCTCATCTCTCCAATATAAATAACATCTGGATCCTCTCTGAGAGCAGCTCTTAAAGCAACAGAAAAAGAATTAGTATCTCTTTTTACTTCTCTTTGGTGAATAATTGAATTTTCGGTATGATTAAAAATGAATTCTATCGGATCTTCAATAGTAAGAATATGCCTTTGTTGAGTTTCTAGCATGCAATTAATAAATGCGGCGAGGGTTGTTGACTTCCCTGATCCTGTAGGACCTGTGCATAAAACCAAACCTCTATGAAGTTTTGACAAATTTATAAAAGCATCTGGCAAGCCTAAATCTTGCCATTTTGGAAGATCATTTGGGAGAAGTCTGAGTGTTAGGCATCTTTTCTCATTTGCTATATATGCATTAATTCTTAATCTAGATAATCCTTCTAAACTTATAGAACTATCTAAATCTCCAGATTGATTATATTCATTAAGTTTTTCATCACCAAGTAATTCCAGTAATAATTGATCCATATCTTCCGATTCCAGTTTTTGGGGACTAACTTTAATATCAGAATTTACTCTTACTGCTATAGGGGAATCTTCTTCAAGATGGATATCAGATGATCCAGCCTCCATTGCAAAACCGACTATTTCTCTAGCTATTGACATATTTATAAATTTAATCTGATTGATTGCATACTCTTAATACTTCTGAAATTGTAGTTAATTGTTCTTTAACCAACTCTATACCGTATTGCTTAAGAGTCAGCATTGAGTTTTCATTAATAGCTAAATTCTCAACTTCCCTCGTGGATTTACCTTCTGCGATGGCAGCTTGTATTTTTCTATTCAGAACTAATAATTCATATATGCCAATCCTTCCTTTATAGCCAGATCCATTGCATTTTGCACATAATGAACCCTCTTTTTTTCTAATAGCTTTTTCTTCAGAAGTTAATTTATTTGCATACATAACTGGAGTATTTAAATTTATATTAAATTCCCTTGCCTCACTTTCTTTGATGGGCCTTTTAATTCCGCATCCAGTACAAACTTTTCTCACTAATCTCTGAGCTAAAACACCCCTTACACTGGAATTTAACTTGTATTTTGGGACCTCCATATCTAAAAGTCTTGTTAAGGAACTACATGAAGTATTTGCATGAAGAGTAGTAAAGACTAAATGCCCTGTTTCTGCAGCATCTAGGGAGGCTTCTGCTGTTTCTGGATCTCTTGTCTCTCCAATTAATATTATGTCAGGGTCTTGTCTCAAAAAAGTTCTCAATAATTTTGCAAAGTTTTCACCTTTTGCTTTGTTTACTTGAACTTGACTGATATCCCCCCCAAGGTTGTATTCAACAGGATCTTCTGCTGTAACAATATTTATTTCTCCACTATCTTTCTCTTTTAATGCTGCAGCTAGGGTTGTTGACTTGCCAGAGCCTGTTGGTCCAGAAACAATTATTATTCCATTTGTAGTATTCATCATTTTTCTAAAACTATTCCTAACTTCATCGATATGAATCAAGGTATCTAGTTTTAAGACAGAATCATCACTATTTAAAATTCTCAAAACCATTTTTTCTCCATCTTTTTCTCTTACCGTTGAACAACGGAATTCCATTCTATTGCCCTCAAATTTTCTTAGGATCTTTCCATCTTGGCTAGCTCTTTTTTCAGAAACATCCATATTAGCCATATTTTTCAAGCAAGCAATAAGTTGGACCCCTGGCCTCCTTGGCATAGTCATGAAAGGCTGCATTACCCCATCTTTTCTTACTCTAATTTTATATTTATCATCATTAGGGGCTATGTGAATATCAGAAACATTATCTTTTTTGGAATTTATAAGTATTGCTCCTGCAGCATTTTGAATCTTACTTTCAAGCATTTCTGTAGCTAAATCTAAGTCCTCGTCAACGTTTTTTTCTTGTAAATCATCATCAAATTCAAAATCAAATTTTGTTTCATCTATATCAGATGTTGCTTTAATAGCCTCTAAAACAGCATCCTCATCAAATTGCGATAATTCTATTGAGTCCCCGCTGATGAATCTTTCCTCAGCAGCTAAATCTAGAATTTCTTGTATTTCTTCTTGAGATTTCTTAACAAATTCACATGTACAACCGGCCTGACTTAGCCTTTCTTCTATTGGCGAAGCTAAAGTAGCCAAGTATGAATAATTTGCAATAGCAATTTTTATAATCCCTTTACTCATTGGCAAAGATGTCTCCTCATAAAGAGGAACAACAAAATTATCCCTGCACCATTGAAGAGAAAAGAACTTATCTACTAACTTTCTTACACTAGTGGCTGTATATTGATTATTTGACATCTATTTACATTGACAAAGGTAATGATTTGAAATTCTAGCTCCTTTTCTTGTCACAAATGTTGTGCCAACACATCTGCTATGCGTATTAGAGCAATGAGGGGGTGGATCAGGTTGAGGATCTGGCTTAGGTGCACCACATGGTGTGGTTTTATATGCCTCAAATGTATCATATTCTTTCCCATTACATAACCAACTTACTTTGCCGCAGGGAGGTGGTCCGCTAGGGGTATAGGTATATTCTCCTTCTACTCCTCCACTTAAAGCATTTGCTCTATTTTGTATACATTCTTGTTCTTTTATAAGATTGTCGTGCGCAGTCCAAGCTGTTTGGGTTGTAAATATATTTCCTGAATGAAACCAATATTGAACCCCACCACATTCTGGATTTATGGTTTCAGGATTACCATTTGGACTTATACTATCTTTTTTCGATTGTTGCCAATCTATACATTTTCTTCCATATTTGTCCTTTAAGGCTTGATTTACTGCTTCAAGTGAATTTACTGGCTTCCCCTCAAAAGCAAATACAGGTCTAGTACAATCCTTTTTATTACTATCCCAAGCAGTAGATTCACCACTGTTTCCTTCGCTTAACCATGTACTGTATTTTGTATCACATGTTGCTTTAGCTTTTGCTATTTCTGCGATTCGAGCAAACTCAGCTACTTGCGCATCCGATAGCCCGCAATTTGTTCCTGCCCAATTTCTGCATGAATTAAGGAATTTGGGATTATTAGATGGGATACCTGTTTTAAGTATTCGCCCCTCACTTGACATTCTGAAATCAAAAGCAAAAAGGTCCCTTTCCTCTGAATTTAAAGGTTTGAGTTCAACATGTGAACATTTACCCTTTTCAACTATGTACCCCAAAGTTGATAGTTGTAAATCATCTAATCCATCTGGGGTTGCATTTTCGATGAAATCAGAAGGATTTGTAGATATCC
>QCCW01000049.1 GCA_003281125.1 Prochlorococcus sp. AG-347-N23
CATTTTTTGCTATTTGTTTGGTGGGTTCCAAAAGGGCTTCTTTGACTATATTTATCCCTGTTCTTAAATCATCTGAAGATGTTTCACTTAAATTTAAAAGGTCATTTGATATTTCAATTAAAGTTTGTCCTCCTCCAGAAACAACACCCTCTTCAATAGCAGCTTTCGTAGCATTCAGGGAATCTTCGATTCTCAACTTTTTATACTTCATCTCTGTTTCTGTAGCAGCTCCTACTTTTATAAGAGCTACTCCTCCGGCTAGTTTGGCTATCCTTTCATTAATTTTATCCTGATCATACTCAGATTCAGTTATATTAACTTCCATCTTTAACTTCTCTACTCGTGTTTTAACTAAATCTTTAGTGTCTTCGAAGGCAACAATTGTAGTTTTATCCTTTGTGATAGTTATTTTTTTTGCTTTGCCTAAATCATTAATCGATACTTTATCAAGTGTCATCGATTTATCTTCGCTAATTAAATTAGCCCCTGTAAGAATTGCAATATCTTCAAGGGCAGCTTTTCTTCTCTCCCCAAATAACGGAGCTCTCACGGAAGCTACATTTAAGACACCACTATTCTTATTCAAAACCAGAGTGGTTAAAGCTTCTCCTTCAATATCTTCAGCAAGAATTAGAAAAGGTGAGCCTGCCTTTTGAATTTCTTCAAGTATTGGAACTAGATCAACTAAAGTTGAGATTTTTTGATCAGTTATTAATATTTTAGGGTTTTCAAGTTCACAAACTTGTCTTTCTTGGTCTGTTACGAAATATGGAGAACTATAACCTCTATCAAAAGACATTCCTTCAGTTATATCTAATTCTGTTTCTAATGATTGAGATTCTTCAACAGTTATTACACCATCTGAAGTAACAATATCCATTGCTTTCGAAATTATAGATCCAATTTCTTCATCACCTCCGGCACTGACTGTTGCAACTTTTTGGATATCAGAACCACTTAATGAAATACTTTTGGAACTTAATTTTTCTAGGACAAAAGCTAGGCCTGTCTCCATACCTTTTTTTAACTCCATAGGGTTGGCGCCAGAAGCAATATTTTTTAATCCCTCCTGAACCATCTTTTGAGTCAGAATGGTTGCAGTTGTTGTTCCATCTCCAGCACTCTCTTTTGTCTTGGACGCAACTTGTTCTATTAATTTCGCACCTAAATTAGAAATAGGGTTTTCAATCTCGATCTCTTTAGCAACTGTAGATCCATCTCTTACTATATCTGGAGAACCAAATTTCTTTTCTATTACAACGTTTTTTGCTTTTGGACCAATAGTAACCTTTACTGCATTAGCTACGAAATTCACACCTTTTTCTAGAGCTTCTCTTGATTCATTAGAAAAACTTAACTGTTTAGCCATGTTTACTCGATCTTTAATCTTATTCTAATCTCCCATAGAATCATTTTTATAGGATATTTAATTAAGTGGGGAAAGCCGAATTTCTTTTAATGAAGAATACAAATTAACTCAAATAAGAGTATCTTTAAATTATGGAAGAAACAAATAATCTTATTTTTACTCTTACCGCAATCTTCGCGATTGCTATGACACTAATATACTTTCCTTTAAGATTTTTCTTGACATTAACTGCTAGAAGTCGAAGACTTAAACTTTTACAAAAAATTAGAAGGTTAAGAGATGAATTGGGCCAGCCTTATGAAAGTACATAATCAAATACTCATACCTCCATCTATACTGATTGTTTGGCCTGTAATATAACTTCCAGCATTACTTGAAACTAAAAATGAAACTAAGTTTGCAATTTGAGTACAACTTCCTAATTTCCCCAAAGGGATAACTTTAAGTATCTCCTCAGTATTAAGTTTTTCAGTCATTTCTGTTTCTATAAAGCCTGGAGCTATTGCATTTACGTTTATACCTCTTGAAGCAAATTCTTTAGCGCAAGTTTTGGTGAATCCAATAACTCCAGCTTTGGCTGCAGAATAATTTGCTTGACCAGGATTACCAATTATTCCAACAACGGATGAAATATTTACGATACTACCACTTCTTTTTTTCATCATAAATTTTGAAGCATATTTTGTACAAAGAAAAACCCCTTTTAAGTTTGTATTTAATACGTCATCCCATTGTTCCGATTTCATTCTCATCAATAGTCCATCTCTAGTAATACCAGCATTATTAATAAGAATATCAATGGAGCCATTAATTTTTATGATTTCTTCAAAAGCTGAACTGACAGAATCCTCTCTTGATACATCAAATTTTAATTTATGAGCTTTACCTCCCGAATTTTTTATTGAATTTACAACTTCTTCAGCTTTTTGATCAGAAGAAGAGTAATTAATAAAAACTTCTGCGCCTAAGCGGCTTAGTTCTAAAGCAATTTCTTTACCAATTCCTCTGCTAGCTCCAGTGATTAAGGCAACTTTGCCTGATAATGAATCTGTATTGGACATTATGAATTTTTATAATTTTTAATCGTAGTACTATTTGTGTAAAGATATTGCTTTTATTTATAATTGTCTAGAAAATATTAAGACCTTCTATTGTGCACTTTTTAATACCAGCTGCGGGGAGTGGTAGCAGAATGAAAGCTGGAAAAAATAAATTACTTATTGATTTAGAGGGAGAGTCTTTGATTTATTGGACACTTAAATCTGTATTTTCTGCAAGCTTAACAAACTGGGTTGGAATAATTGGACAACCGAAAGATAAAAATTTATTATTAAATTCAGCAAAGGATTTTGCACAAAAAGTTCATTGGATTAATGGTGGTGATACTAGACAAAAGTCAGTTTTTAATGGTTTAAAAGCGCTACCAAAAGGTGCTAAAAAAGTTTTAATACATGATGGTGCAAGATGTCTAATTAATCCTGAATTGATAGACCTTTGCGCCAAGCAATTAGACGAAAATGAAGCTGTAATTTTGGCTACTAAGGTAACTGACACAATAAAGATTGTTGATAATGAAGGTTTTATTAAAGAAACACCAGATAGAAATTATTTATGGGCAGCGCAAACTCCTCAGGGCTTTTTAGTAGATAGATTAAAAAAAGCTCATAAGATAGCAATTGATAAAAACTGGAAAGTCACAGATGATGCCTCACTATTCGAAATGCTTAATTGGAAAGTGAAGATTATTGAAGGAACTTATTCAAACATAAAAATTACGTCCCCCATAGATTTGAAAATAGCAAAACTTTTTGTGAAGAAACGCTAGTTAAAAAGGTGTTTCGATACTAAGAATGCCATTATCACCATTTAAGGTGGCTTCGTATCCTAAAGGAATGCAAGCATTTCCCGATATGT
>QCCW01000050.1 GCA_003281125.1 Prochlorococcus sp. AG-347-N23
TTATCCCTTTTTAAGGCAAAAAAAACAACTTTTTATCTCAAGTTGAACAATAGAAAAACAATTCTTAACTTATGAAATAAAAAATTAAAATTTCTCTCTAGATTTACATTTGAAAGGTAAGATATTAATAAAATGACGTAATTTTTAAAATGCTCAGAACAATCGTAGTATTCGCACCAATTATTGCCGCTTTAGCATGGGTAATATTCAATATACAAAAACCCGCAAGAGAGCAATTTAATAGAGACTTTTTGGGTAAGGATTAATCCAATTTGATAAAGAAAGAAGTAATAGTAATTGGAGCAGGTCTTGCTGGCTCTGAAGCAGCTTGGCAAGTAGCAAATTCTGGTGTACCAGTTAAATTAGTTGAAATGAGGCCTTCCAAATCAACTCCAGCTCACCATACGGGTGAATTTGGAGAATTAGTTTGTAGCAATAGTTTTGGAGCCTTAAGTCCTGATAGAGCAGCAGGTTTATTGCAAAAAGAACTTCGGATTTTTAAATCATTGATAGTTCAAACAGCAGATAAATTTGCCGTTCCTGCTGGAGGAGCTTTGGCTGTTGATAGATCTAAATTTAGTACTGCATTAACTGAAGCTTTATCTAATCACCCTTTAATTGAAATTAAGAGATTTGAACAATTGGATCTCCCAAGCAAAGAAAATATAACGATCCTCGCAACTGGTCCATTAACTGCTAATGAATTGTTTTATAAAATTCAAGCTTTTACAGGTATCGATGCGTGTCATTTTTTTGATGCTGCTAGTCCAATTATATATGGAGATACTATTGATCAAGAGATTGTATTTAAAGCTAGTAGGTACGACAAAGGAGATCCGGCATATCTGAATTGCCCTATGGATAAAAATGATTATATCCATTTCAGAAATGCACTAATAGAAGGAGAACAAGCTAGTTTAAAAGACTTTGAGAAAGAATCAGCTAATTTTTTTGAAGCTTGCTTACCAATTGAAGAAATTGCTAGAAGAGGGGTTGATACAATGAGATACGGACCATTGAAATCTATTGGTTTGTGGAATCCAAAATGGGGAGATTTATTTGATAGGGAAAATAGATTAAAAAAGCGACCTCATGCAGTTATCCAATTAAGGAAAGAAGATTTAGAAGGGAAATTACTAAATATGGTAGGTTTTCAAACTAACCTTAAATGGTCTGAGCAAAAAAGAATATTTAGGATGATTCCTGGTTTAGAAAAGGCTGAGTTTGTGCGCTTTGGAGTAATGCATAGAAATACTTTTTTAGAATCTCCAAAATTACTTTTACCGACATTGCAATTTATGAAAAGGGAAAATCTTTTTGCTGCGGGTCAAATAACGGGTACGGAAGGTTATGCCGCCGCCGCCGCAGGGGGCTTGCTGGCAGGAATAAACGCATCCTTATTAGCTAAGGGCAATAAACCAGTAAGTTTTCCTAGTGAATCAATGATTGGCTCTTTAATGAATTTTATTAGTAACAAAAATCAAATATTGTCTAATCAGAAAAAAAATAAATTCCAACCAATGCCTGCCTCATTTGGTTTAGTTCCAGAACTAACAAAAAAAAAAAAAGATAAAAGATTAAGGTACAAAGCTTATCAAGAAAGAGCTACAGAAGCCTTGAATGACTTTAAAAATAAACTAGATTCTTGTTTTGATAAAGACCACTTACTCAGCAAAATTTACTAAGATTAATTATCAAAGATCCAAAAAATGGAATTAAATAAGGAAAATTTCGATGCAATTATTATTGGCTCAGGAATAGGAGGGTTAGTAACTGCTTCACAATTGGCGGCGAAAGGAGCGCAAGTATTAGTTCTTGAAAAATATATTATTCCAGGCGGGAGTGGTGGATCTTTTAAGAGAAAAGGCTATACCTTTGATGTAGGGGCTTCAATGATTTTTGGATTTGGAGATAAAGGTTATACCAATTTATTAACTCGTGCTTTAAAAGATGTAGATGAAAAATGTGAAACAATTCCGGATCCTGTTCAACTGGAATATCATTTGCCAAATAATCTCAATATTTCTGTAGATAAAAACTTTAAGCAATTTATAAGTAAATTATCAGCTAGTTTCCCTCAGGAAAAAAAAGGCATCAAGAAATTCTACGATACTTGTGCAAGTGTATTCAAATGTTTGGATTCAATGCCTCTTTTATCAATAGAGGATCCAAGTTATCTTTTTAAAGTTTTCTTTAAATCTCCATTATCTTGTTTAGGGTTAGCAAGATGGTTACCAGTCAATGCAGGAGATGTTGCGAGAAAGTACATAAAAGATCCTGAACTTTTAAAGTTTATTGATATTGAATGTTTTTGTTGGTCTGTGATGCCTGCTCTCAAAACTCCTATGATTAATGCGGGAATGGTATTTACAGATAGGCATGCTGGGGGGATAAATTATCCAAAGGGGGGAGTTGGAACGATAGCAGAGAAGTTTGTTTCTGGTATTGAAAAATTAGGAGGGAAAGTTAGGTATAAAGCCAATGTGTCTAAAATCCTCTTAAAGGATGAGAAAGCGATAGGAGTTAAGCTTTCAAATGGGGAAGAGATATATTCAAATATTATTGTATCCAACTCTACTAGATGGGATACATTTGGATTAAAAGATAATACTAAAGGATTAATTTCTAGCAAAAACGTGCCAAAAAGTGAATATAAGTGGTCAGAAACTTATAAACCCTCACCTTCTTTTGTCTCGATTCACCTTGGAGTAGAAAAAAATCTAATATCCGATAATTTTAATTGTCATCATATAATCGTGGAAAATTGGGATGAATTAGAAAGCGAAAAGGGAGTTATTTTTGTTTCTATACCTACTTTGCTTGACTCGTCTTTGGCTCCAGAAGGTAAACATATTGTACATGCATTTACTCCTTCATCGATGAGTGAATGGGAAGGCCTATCAAGGAAAGAATATTTGCAAAAGAAAGAAAAATATTTTTCTTTTCTTGTTGAAAAAATATCAACTATTCTTCCAAATCTTGAACAAAATATCGATCACAAAGAAATTGGTACTCCCAAAACTCATAAAAAGTTTCTTGGAAGATATGAAGGTAGTTATGGACCAATTCCCAGTAAAAAATTGCTTGGACTTTTGCCAATGCCTTTCAACACTACAAAAATTCAAAACCTTTATTGTGTAGGTGATTCATGTTTCCCTGGCCAAGGCCTAAATGCGGTTGCTTTTAGCGGATACGCATGCGCTCACAAAATAGGTGCAAAGTTAAACATAAACAGTTTTAAATTGCCTGA
>QCCW01000051.1 GCA_003281125.1 Prochlorococcus sp. AG-347-N23
GGCTACTATACAAATTGGATATTTAATGAAAATGTTTTAGATGAATATTTGCAATTAAGTAATACTGGAATATGCGATATTGTAGAAATTGGGTTGAGAACAATAAAATCTAGTTCATATTTAGGACCATTTGCATACACCTCATTAGATTATTTTAGTCATTGTAGAGCTTATAAAAATATAAAATTCAGCACTCTTATTAATTGGAGTGATATCTCTAATTCATTTAAAGATTTTGTCAAACTGTTCCCAGGTGTTCATTTAGATTTTGTAAGCATAGTTAGAATTGTAATTAAATCAATTGATATAATTGAAGTACAAAAATATATTATGCTTCTTAAAGATAGAGGTTATAAAGTATGCATTAATATTCAGAATTGTGAACAATTAATTTCAGCAAATCAGAAATATATTAGTGAAAAAATATCTTTTTTAGACCCAGATATATTTTATTTAGCCGATACTAATGGCTGTTTAAATCCAAGGCAAACAAAAAAATTAATAGAATTTATCTCATTATTAACTGATATACCACTAGGTATACATTTACATAATAATCAAGGTTTAGCTTATGCTAATGCTTTACAGGCCATAGAGTCTGGAGCCACTTATATAGATTCAACATTAACTGGTATTGGACGTGGCGCAGGTAATGCTCAACAAGATTCCTAATTAAGTCTTCATTTTTATTTTTTAATACATTTTCTACAAACCATTTTATTTTTACAAATCTACTAACACCTCCATTTTTTATATGATAATTAACTAATGCAAGTGATTTACCCTCACCAAATCTCTTAGATATATTTTTAAAAGCAATGGTTTTAACATTATTTGAGTCTAAAATTACACCATCAAAGTCAAAAATAATATTTATCCTGGTTTTCATTACTAGTTTTCTAAATATTTCTCAACTTCAAATACATCCTTAGGACTATCAACTGCCTTTAGTTTAATATCACCAAGGTCAACCATTTTCACTTGGCTAATAGAGTTTTCTATGAACCTCAATATTTCAATATCTTCTTTAGTTTCTATTGGTCCTTTATTTGTTTTTGCAAATTTTTTCAGTTGAAAAAATGAAAATGCATAAATACATACTTGTTTTCTAGCAAAATCTAAATTAATTTTATTTTTCGAAGAGGGGATATTTGATCTACTAGCAAATAACAAGTTGGATTTATTATTTACCACAATCTTTATAGTTGATTTTGATAAGAACTCTTCTTCTGTAGAAATTTTTGAAAATGCATTAACGACAAAATTAGGGTTTTCGTTTTTTGCTTTTACAACTTTTTCAATCATCCAAGGCATAATCAAAGGTTCATCTCCTTGTACGTTTATTATGATATCGTTATCAGCAAGTTTAAGTTTCTTCGCAGCTAAAGCAATTCTATCTGTGCCAGTGCTACATTTTTCTTCTATCAAGATATCTTTGTATCCATAATTCCTAACTACATTACTTATAGATTTATTATTAACCACAGCGAAAACATCATGATCATATAAAGATCTCTCTATAACTCTAATTATCATTTCTTTACCTTTAATTTTTACTAAAGGCTTCCCAGGAAATCTTGTGGATTCTAACCTCGCAGGAATAAGTATTACAACTTTATGCATTATCAAAGATTTCTAATCTCAAATATACTTTTAGATTTAATTCCCAAACGATTTTTACTAATACTTGTAATTTGAAGATCAGGAAATCTCGTATTGATTAAATTTAAAGAGCTAATTGCATCATAATTCTTTTTTTCATCTTTAAATCCTTGAATACCTACTAATAATATATTTTTGTATCCTTTTGAATATAAATAAACTAAGCCATAACATAAAGATTGAACACTCGGAATTATGCATTCATTGATATTAATTTCTAGTTTATTATTTATAAATTTACAACCATAATCAATAATATTTATTTGTTTTTGATCAATATCCAATTTTTCTAATGTATTAAGTGGGCATATAAGTGGGATCTTTTTTGATTGAGAATATGATTTGTAATCATTAATTATTTTAATAGGATCGCAACTACAAAAGGCTTTGATGAAAGGTAAGGTATATTTCTCAAGTGGATAATTAATATGTAAAGTTTCTAAATTATTAGTTTTAAAATAATCAAGTATTTGATCTCTCTCTATTAACCAATCTTTACCATTTGCAATTATTATTGCCTCTGGTTTATTAATCAAATAATTATTATTAGTTTCATTTTGCTTAACCAAAGTTGAAATTGAATCATTATGGCTAGATGTTGCTATTTTGAGCAAACTTTTTTCGGAGTAGTTTTTATTATTCATCAAATCATGCATTAATGAAGCTGATTGATTATGTGATCCTGAAAGAAAATAGAAATAATTTTCCCCCCATAAATATTCTTTTTTTAGAGGTAAAAAATATTTTTCAATAATTTCTGAAATTTTGACTATTTGATCTAAAGAAAGATCTTTTAAAAAATAACTGAGAAATTCTGTCTGAGCATTACCTGCGCCACGTCCAATACCAGTTAATGTTGAATCTATATAAGTGGCTCCAGACTCTATGGCCTGTAAAGCATTAGCATAAGCTAAACCTTGATTATTATGTAAATGTATACCTAGTGGTATATCAGTTAATAATGAGATAAATTCTATTAATTTTTTTGTTTGCCTTGGATTTAAACAGCCATTAGTATCGGCTAAATAAAATATATCTGGGTCTAAAAAAGATATTTTTTCACTAATATATTTCTGATTTGCTGAAATTAATTGTTCACAATTCTGAATATTAATGCATACTTTATAACCTCTATCTTTAAGAAGCATAATATATTTTTGTACTTCAATTATATCAATTGATTTAATTACAATTCTAACTATGCTTACAAAATCTAAATGAACACCTGGGAACAGTTTGACAAAATCTTTAAATGAATTAGAGATATCACTCCAATTAATAAGAGTGCTGAATTTTATATTTTTATAAGCTCTACAATGACTAAAATAATCTAATGAGGTGTATGCAAATGGTCCTAAATATGAACTAGATTTTATTGTTCTCAACCCAATTTCTACAATATCGCATATTCCAGTATTACTTAATTGCAAATATTCATCTAAAACATTTTCATTAAATATCCAATTTGTATAGTAGCC
>QCCW01000052.1 GCA_003281125.1 Prochlorococcus sp. AG-347-N23
GCATGTGGAGTTGGTTTTATAGCCAATGTTAATAGGATAGAAAGCAACTGGATCCTAAAACAATCCTTAAAAGGCCTTAACTGCATGGAACATAGAGGAGGTTGTGGAGGTGATAGTGATTCAGGAGATGGAGCGGGCATTTTATGTTCAATTCCATGGGGATATCTAGAAGAGGAAATTAATCTAAAAAATAATCAAGAATTTAATAAAGGTCTAGGTATGGTTTTTATGCCTAATAAAAAAGAAAAAATTGAAGTATGTAAATCAATATGTGATAAAGAAGCAGAAAAATTACAAGTCAACAAAACATCTTGGAGAAAAGTACCTGTTAATAATGAAATCTTAGGTCCTTTAGCTAAAGCAAATGCTCCATACATCTGTCAGTGGATTTTATATATAGATAAAAAAGATCATCAGGATGTTGAAAGGCTTTTATTTCAATTAAGGAAAAGAATTGAGAAAAAAATAAGAGAAACTTTCAAAAACGATGTTGGGCATTGTGAATTTTATTTTGCCTCACTAAGTTCTCAAACAGTTGTATATAAAGGTATGGTTCGCTCTGAAATATTATCCGAGTTTTATCAAGATCTAAAAGAAGAAAGTTTTAAAGTTTCATTTTCTGTTTATCATCGTAGATTTAGTACTAATACACTTCCAAAATGGCCGCTAGCTCAACCCATGAGATTTTTGGGTCATAATGGCGAAATAAATACTCTCTTAGGTAATATCAACTGGGCTAAAGCTTCAGAAACGCATATAGATAATTTTTGGGGAGAGTTATCTAATGAAATCAAGCCCATTGTAGATGTTAACAAAAGTGATTCATCAAATCTTGATGCAACCCTTGAAATCAATATTCGTTCAGGTCAGCCCATTACTGACTCATTATTAAAACTTGTTCCTGAAGCGTTTAGAGATCAACCAGAACTTGAGCAGAGAGAAGATATAAAAGCTTTTTATGAATATTCTGCAAGCCTACAAGAAGCTTGGGATGGTCCAGCACTCCTTGTTTTTGCTGATGGAAATTTTGTCGGAGCAACGCTTGATAGAAATGGCCTAAGACCGGCCAGATATTCAATCACAAATGATGGTTTTGTAATAATGGGTTCTGAAACAGGAGTAGTAGATCTTGAAGAAGAAAGAGTAATAGAAAAGGGCCGATTAGGACCGGGACAAATGCTGGCAGTTGATTTTCATCAGAATAGAATCCTAAGAAATTGGGAAGTAAAATCTGAAGCCGCACAAAGGCATGATTATAAAAATCTTCTTAGTAATAGAACTATAAAAATTGAAAATAATGAATGGGTTAAAGAATGCAAACTAAAAGACCTTGAGTTGTTACAACAACAGACTGCATACGGTTTTTCAGCGGAAGATAATGACCTTATCTTAGATTCAATGGCTTCATTAGCTAAAGAGCCTACTTATTGCATGGGCGACGACATCCCATTGGCAGTTCTTTCATCTAAGCCACATATTTTATACGACTACTTTAAGCAAAGATTTGCGCAAGTTACTAATCCTCCTATTGACCCTCTAAGAGAAAAACTTGTAATGAGTTTAGAGATGCATCTAGGAGAAAGATGTACACCATTTAAAATTAAAGATGCTAAACCCTTTGTTCATTTACAAAGTCCGATTCTTAATGAGGAAGAACTCATTTCCATCAAAAAATCAAAAATTAAATCTAAGACAATTTCAAGTTTGTTTAATTTAGAGGAAGGTATTCATGGCTTAGAGAACCAATTAAATGCAATCTGTAAACAGAGTGAGCTGTCTATAAAAGAAGGTTGCTCTTTAATTATCATTTCAGATAAGGGAATTAATCCTAAAAAGACTTTTATACCTCCTTTACTTGCTGTTGGAGCAATTCATCATTATCTTCTTAAAAAAGAAATCAGGCTAAAAGCTTCTCTAATAATTGAGACTGGTCAATGTTGGAGCACACATCACTTAGCTTGTTTAATTGGATATGGAGCAAGTGCAGTTTGCCCTTGGTTGACCTTCGAAGCAGGTAGACACTGGTTAAGACATCCAAAAACACAAAAACTCATTGATAGCAAAAAAATAAATCCATTATCAATGGTTGATGTTCAAGAAAATATTAAAAAAGCTTTAGAAGACGGTCTAAGAAAAATTCTCTCAAAAATAGGCATCTCACTTTTATCTAGTTACCATGGTGCACAAATTTTTGAAGCTGTAGGCCTTGGATCTGACTTAATAAAAATTGCTTTTGATGGTACAACAAGTCGTATCGCTGGCATAACATTAAAAGAATTAACCAATGAATCACTTTCAATACATACGAAAGCCTATCCAGAGATCGATTTAAAGAAATTAGAATTTTTAGGATTTGTACAATTTAGAAATAATGGAGAATATCATTCCAATAACCCAGAGATGTCCAAAGTTTTACATTCAGCAGTAAAACAAGGGCCAGGATTCGATCATTTTGAAACTTACAAAAAACTTATTAGTAATAGACCGACAACATCTCTTAGAGATTTACTAACAATTAACTCAACAAGGAAAAGTATTCCATTAGAGGAAGTTGAAAGTGTTGAATCAATTTGCAAAAGGTTCTGTACTGGAGGAATGAGTTTAGGTGCTTTATCCAGAGAAGCGCATGAAGTTTTAGCAGTTGCAATGAATAGAATTGGTGGGAAAAGTAATAGTGGAGAAGGGGGAGAAGATCCAGCTCGTTTTAATGTTTTAAATGATATCGATGAAAATACTCAGTCAGCGACGTTGCCATTTATTA
>QCCW01000053.1 GCA_003281125.1 Prochlorococcus sp. AG-347-N23
TCTGCATAAAAAAAGACTCAAATGAGTCTTTTACAAATCAATTTTAAATTTGATGATTTATGCATCAGGGTCAAAATTCTTTAGGTTTGGACCAGCAACAAGACCAACAAGACCAAAAAGGACTAAAGAACCAATTCCAAAGCCTGCTGCCCAAGGATTGAAACCTCCTAAAGCAAAAGAAGCTAATAAATTCATGATTTAAAAACATAATATCTCCGAGTAAGCATACAGATTTTTATGAAAAATATACCTATATTGAGACATTTCTTCGTAATTATGAAAAATCTATTAGCTATCCCTTTATTAGAAATCCACAAAATTTTTATTTTTTGTTTTAATATCTAACTATTACTCATTACTCTTTTGTTGGTGTACTTTAAGAGGATTAAAACTTTTTTTTTCTAATGACTTCCAACTATACCTTTATCTATGATGGAGAATGCCCATTCTGCAATCATTTTGCCGAGCTCCTAGAAATCAAAAGCAAGTTAAATAATATCAAGATTCTTGATGGCCGTAAAAATTTAACTTTAATTAAATCTCTCTTTGATAAAGGTTATGACTTAGATAAAGGAGCTATTCTCCTGAAAGATGAAGATATCTTTCATGGGGCAGATGCAATTAATACTATTTGCAAACAGATAACTAATCCCTCAAGTAGCTTACTTTTTTTACTTTCTAGAGTTTTTAAATCAAATAAACGAACAAATGTGATATTCCCTTTACTAGTCAGAGCCAGAAGGTTCGCATTAATATCAAAAGGTATATCAATATCTTTAGTTTAAAAATAAAAACTTTCTAAATATTAAATAACATATTTATAAGCTTCTGTATCAATAAATGATAATTAATTATTTCTTAGCTAGAACTAGGTGGTAACAACAAGTATTAAATGATAGAAAACTTCAATCCCTTTATTTCATTAGGCGGTGATAACCAAAAAGTTAATCATATGGCTGAAGCAGCGCTTGAAATGAATTTAACTTGCAATGATTTAAAGAAGGATTTAAATTTAACAGATGGAGATGTAGTTGATATGTTACAACTAGTCATGGATAGGTTTAAAAATAGTAATTAAATTTATTTTTATCTTTCAATCGCTATACATCTAACACTTTTTAATGAAAACAGTACAAATTGAGTTTTCGAAATATGAATCAGTTAACTTTTTATGGCCTGAATTAATAAAGGATTACGGATTTGACAAAGCTAGAAAAATAGTTTCTCAGGCTATTGACTTACAAAAAATGAATGGGAGGGGAAATAACACCATACCAATCATATTTTCAGGAACAGGAGGATTAGCTTTAATACCATTACATATGCTAGAAAAAGAAGACTTTAAAATTAGTTATAAAGATAACCAAGTTTTAATATTTAATCTAAAAAGAAAGTCATTTCAAATTTTAAATGAAGCAAACTAATCTAAATTAGTAACTTCTCGATAAAGCCAAAATTATCTTATAGTTTTATAAAACATTTATTGATAATGACTTTCGAAGCGACCTACCTTGGATCAAATGGTTGGCTTATTAAATTTAAAAAAAATAATTTAATTATTGATCCTTGGCTCAAAGGTGATTTAATATTTCCACCAGGTGAATGGTTTTTTAAAGGATCATTAGAAGAAGAAATTTTAATAGATAAAGAAATAGATATTATTTTATTAACCCAAGGTTTGCCTGATCACTGTCATGTTCCAACATTAGAAATGTTCAGAAAAGATATCCCTATAATTTGCCCTAAAAGTGCTGTTGAAACATTAGAAAAAATTGGTTTTAGTTCAATTACAATGCTTAAGCCAACTGAAAAGACTAATCTTTTTAATTTAAGTTTTGAGGCTACTGCTGGGGCTCCAGTACCACAAATAGAAAACGGATATATTGTTAAGGACGATCAAGATAATGGGTTTTATATAGAACCTCATGGATATCTTGATGAAAATTTAAACAAACAAAATCTTGATGCGGTTATTACTCCTACAAAGAATTTAGAATTACCCTTAGTAGGTTCTTTTGTAAAAGGTGCTGATGTAATACCTAAATTGATTAACAAATTCAATCCAAAATTTATACTTTCAAGTACCGTGGGTGGAGATGCAAAATATTCAGGTTTTTTAAATAATTTTATTTCAATTCAGGATTATGAAGATGAATTAAATTGTAATCTTGTAGATCTAAAAAGTATGCAATCTATTATGATTTAAATTTATTCAAAAAGATCTTTTATTTAGTCATTTAGCTTGAAAGTAAATTTTTTATAAAAGGAGTTCTAAAAATTCATTCATTTTTTATTACCTCAATACTTTTGTTAG
>QCCW01000054.1 GCA_003281125.1 Prochlorococcus sp. AG-347-N23
AATTTGGGGATATTTTTAAAATAAGTTTTAATCTCTAACTAAAATAATCATTATTGGTAAAATTCAACTTGTTTTAGAATAAATAGCACAATCATGATATTTACCATTTCTATAATAGTAATCTATTAATTCTCCCTCTTTGCGATAGCCACAACTTTCTGCACATTTTATTGATGGAATATTTTCAATAAAAATAAAAGCATATACTTTATGCAAATTCAGCATTTTAAAAGCATGATTAGTTATAAAATTCCAACTATAAATACCAATACCTTTACCTCTATATTCTTTCTCGCCAAGCAGGATTCCCAAAATACATCTTCGATGAATGAAATCTATGGAGTGTAGGCCTACATTACCAACATGTATAAATTTGTCATTAGAGTTTTTAACTTCAATTGCAAATAAAGCATCTTCATTACTTAATAATTTTGAATTAATATAATTCGTCTGTCGAATTAAATTTTGAGGGAAATAGCCTAAATTTTGATATTGAGTTGTCTCAGAATCAGATAACCAATTTAACCAATTAGATTTTCTTAAATGTTCTTCTTCTAAAGGTCTTATATTTATTAAACTTTCGTCCATAAGAACAATTAAAGTCTTTATCTTATATTACACAAAATGCTAAATATTGAATAGAAGAATTTAGAAAAACATTAATAGCATTTAACTAAACTTTAAATTTTTAATATCAATCATTAAGCCCTGACTCACTAAAAAAACCAGGACACTGTATCTCCATAACAGGTATGTTTAGTGACCTAGCCTCAATTCCTACAGAACTATAACTAACATAAACCATTTTAGCTTCTGCTAATAAATCAGATATATGTTTATTAGTTATTTTCACATTCTTAGGGAATTTAAATCTATTAAAATCTATATTTGATCGAGGATGAGGTTTTATATAAAAATATTCGTAAGGATTATCTCTTACAACTTTAGAAATAGCTTCATAAATTAATTCAAAATCATGTAATCCTGGAACTACTAAATTCTTTTTTCTTATTGATGAGAATTTAAAATTCTTTAAATAATGTAATCTTGGAATCTCATCCATAACTATGAATTTTTTATATCCAAAATCTTGATATAGTATCCTAGATTTTTCATCTTCAACAATTATTCTTCTTGGTAGAGGCACTGATTTTAGGTAATTAAGACTTCCACAAGGTATCTCATTAGCAGATAAGTTAAAACATAACTTTCTTCTTGAAAGGACTCCATGCTGCATTCCAAAAGTATTCAATTTTTTTGCACTATGTAATGAGTAGGTTATCATCCTTCCAAAAGCAAATTCATGAGCATAAAAAATATATTTTTCTGCAGTAATAGATTTTAAAATTTTGTTTAATGATCTATAACAAATTAATAATCCCAAAATTCTCTGCAAAGAAAAATTAAATTCATTTTTAATAGATAATGAAATATCAATATTTTTATAAAAATATTTTTTTTCTCTCATATTTTTAAATGGCATATAAAGTCTAAATACATCAAGTATCGATAAAAGTAGATCTTTAAAAGTTACTTGATCATCCACAATAATATGTTTGTCTGTATTTTCTTGCTGGATTTTAATTCTACAAACTAAAGAACGAAAAATACTTAATGATTGATGTAATCCATCTGAGTGTAAATTTGTAATGTATTTATCATCATTTTTTACTAAGTAAGTATATTTCTCCTCTAAATTAGTATCGTCTAGAAAATGTAAAGGATATTTTGTAAAAAATATTGTTTTGCATATATATTTTTTTTTCTCATTATCAATAAATAAAACAAGAAAAACTCTATATATTAGATATTTGAAAATCAATCTAAAATGTTTAAAAATATTTATTGTCAGCGAATTTTTAAAAGCTTTTAACTTGTGTTTTTTATTTAATACTTTTATTTCTACCTGTAAAAAAGATTTAATAGAATTTATAAATGTATCACTTGCCCCATTAATTAAAATTTTATTTATTCTTTTTTCTTTAATAACCTCTTTTAAAAGCAATATATTGCATATATTATTGTAAGTATCAAATATCTCAGATCTTTTATTTGATATATCAGTAAGAAAAAAAAGTGATAAATCATTATTTATAGTTAATTTATACTTCAAGAAGTTTTCATTTATTAAATAAATCCAATCACTATAATCATTTTTTTCTTTATAAGCTATATTATTAAGCCTAGACTGATCGTTTAAACAAATCTTATCTGAAGGCGAATTATTTAAAACTCCAATTTGATAATAATATTGAAATTTATAATTTTT
>QCCW01000055.1 GCA_003281125.1 Prochlorococcus sp. AG-347-N23
ACGTAAAGGAACTTTATTTTTAGGTATGCCTGGTTTAAATGTTGATGGAGGAAAATATTGTATTGAGGCAATTGAAAATGGCGCAGAGGCTGCCATTATTGGATCTGTTGCAAAAGAGAAAATTGGATCTATTTATCGAGAAAAGATTTTGGTTATAGAGGATAATTTAGATTATATTTTTGGTCAAATAGTCGCTGAGTTTTGGAATAGGCCTTCAAGAAAACTAAAACTTATTGGTGTTACGGGTACAAATGGAAAAACGACAACTACTTTTTTATTAGAATATCTTTTAAAAAAATTAGGGAAAAAGACTGCATTATTTGGGACCTTGTTCAATAGATGGCCTGGCTTCTCTGAGGCGGCTTCTCATACAACTGATTTTGCGGATAAACTTCAAAAGAAATTAAATGCTGCTGTTGAGGCAGAATCTGAATTCGCGATACTAGAAGTAAGTTCTCATTCTATCGCTCAAAACAGGATATCAGGCTGCGAATTTGAAGCTGCTATTTTTACTAATTTAACTCAAGATCATCTTGATTATCACTTAAATATGGAATCATATTTTCAAACAAAAAGAAAATTATTTTTCCCACCTTATTTAAAAGAAAAAGATGGAATTTGTGTATTAAATCATGATGACCCTTGGATATCTGAATTATCATCTGATCTTGAAAAAGTATCTTCATTAGTCTCGACAAAGATAACTGAGAGTGAATTTGAAAATGATGATTTTTTTTACGTAACAGATAAACAATTTACTGAAAGCGGCTCCTACTGTATTTTTAATACACCTAAGGAAAAAATAAAACTTTTTGTTCCACTTGTTGGTGAATTTAATTTAATGAATGCAATTCAAGCAATAACAATTTTGTATAAACTTAATTTCTCTTTAAAAGATTTATCAAAGTTAATACAATCTTTCCCTGGTGCTCCTGGGAGAATGGAGAAAATAGAAATTGATAATAATGACGTTTCAAGATTATTTCCAACGGTAATTATTGATTATGCCCACACGCCTGATGGACTAAAAAAAGTTTTGCAAACAATTAAAAAACTTTGTAAAGGTAAACTCATTACTGTTTTTGGCTGTGGCGGAGATCGAGATCGTGGTAAAAGGCCTTTAATGGGATCAATAGCTGAAGATTTTTCTGATCACGTGTTTATAACATCAGATAATCCAAGATCAGAAGAACCACAAAAGATAGTTAATGATATTTTGATGGGTATAGAAAAAAGAGAAAAAATAACAATAGAGATTGATAGATTTAAAGCAATTAATAAATCTATTAAATTTGCCAATCGAGAAGATATTGTTTTAATTGCAGGAAAAGGTCATGAAGATTATCAAATTCTCAATGATAAAGTTGTTGATTTTGATGATAGGGAAATAGCTTATAAATTACTAAAAGAAAAAAGTAAATCAAAATAAAATTTACTAATCAAATAAGAAAGATCTTTACCCAAATCACAAGAAAAGTTTCTTAGAATCAATTAAGTTATTTTTAATAAGATGAAAGGGTTAGCCTTAATCGTAGGCGCAGGTGGAATTGGAACGCAAATAGCTAAAGATTTGAGTGAAAGTGAAAAAGACTTAGATGTTTTTCTATGTGGAAGAAAAAGCGAATTTAATTCTTTTTGGGAATTAGATATAGAGGATTCTCAGTCACTTTCGCAGTTGAAAAATAAAATATCAAATCATCCTTCAAAATTAAGGCTAGTTGTTAATGCCACAGGTAGACTTCATAGTGATTCTCTTCAACCAGAAAAAAGATTACAACATCTTGATAAAAAAAATATGATGGAAAGTTTTTCAATAAATGCCTTTTCTCCTATTTTATTAGCTAAAGCGATTGAAGAATTTATACCAAAAGATTTTGATTTTAATTTTGCAAGTATAAGTGCAAGAGTGGGCAGCATTGGAGATAATCAAACTGGAGGTTGGTATTCATATAGAGCTGCAAAATCCGCGCAAAATCAGTTTTTTAAATCTTTAAGTATTGAATGGGCTAGACGTTTCCCAAAGGCTACTATCACATTGCTTCATCCAGGGACAGTAGATACTGATCTATCTAGACCTTTTCACAAATTTGTTCCAGAACATAAATTATTTAGTAAAGAAAAATCTTCCCAATTCTTGATCAATATTATTAAAAATCAAACTCCAGCATCTAGTGGAAAATTTGTCGCATGGGATA
>QCCW01000056.1 GCA_003281125.1 Prochlorococcus sp. AG-347-N23
TAAGTAATCCAACTTGGGATCAATATAAGCTTATAAATTCTGCATTAGCAACTTTTCTCGTTCAAAACGGATGTACAGATAATTCTGTCTCAGAAATTTATTTAAATCAATTATTTACACCTTCTAAGTCTTTTTAATATTTAAACAGGCTCTTCTACTTAGGGCCATCATTGTAAGTGTAGGGCTTTGCCAGGATGATGTGGGCCAGCATGCTCCATCTAGTACAAGTACATTCTTGCATCTCCATAATCTATTAAATTTATCAACTACGCTATTTTCTTCATTTATCCCCATTGGTGCTCCCCCTACTTCATGAATGTAATATCCAGGAGGAGGAGGACTATCTGAAAATGAGATCAATTTTTTTGTAAATAAACTCCCTAATGGGATATTAATGAGTTCATTAATATTTTTTATTTCTCCATTCGCAGCTGTGATTGATTTTCGTATTGTGTTTTCCATATGTTTAGCCATGTTTAACTCATTTTCGCTCCATTCGAATTCAATGTAGGGAATTGGGATACCCCATTCATCTGTTTTTCTTGAGAGAGAAACTGAGTTTTTCTCTCTAGGAAGAACTTCGCCATGGGCGATAAGAAAGCCAATGGATGTGTTTGTGTCTTTTTGCAAAAATTTTGGTATCCCTAATCGATCAATTGCTCCCCAGATTCCATAACCTCTATGGAAATTGATGTCGTCAATTTTTGGTAAATTTGAACCAAATGGAATAAAGAAGCTACCTGCTCCAGAAAGATCGGGAGTAGTATCTAATGGTTTTTCTGAGTTTTTTGTTTTTGGGACTGAAAAAAATCTACACATAGATATATGGTCCATAAGGTATTTACCTAATTTCCCAGACTTATCGTTAAAACCTGTGGAATTTGATTTATATTCTGAGTTCAGTAGTATTCTGAGTGTTGAAATTGTTGATGCGCAGAGAAGAATTAAATCACAATTCAATACTTCTTTGTGTCCATTTTCTAAGTTTACGATCGTTAGTTTTGATGCAAGCTCTGTTATCTTGTTAATCTCAAAAGATTCCACTAGGTGATTTGAAATTATTTGAACATTCCCAGTATCTAAGGCTTTTTTAAAAGTGGTTCCTATACTAGAGGATTTGGGCCATTCTTTATCTTTTACTGATGAATTACGGTCAAATCCTCTTGATTGCATAAATGGATAGTTTAATTTTGATTTAACTTTGCTGCCAAAAATATTTTCGTTTTCTGTAAGAGGTATTTCACCAATATATTTACCGTTTGGGACTTCTTTAATATCATCTTTTCGTCCATAGATGCCACAGAAATTTTCAATGAAATCATAGTGAGGGGATAGTTCATCGTATGAAATAGGCCAGTTTGGTCCGAATCCGTCTTTTTTAGCCGGTTGAAAATCTTCTGAGGAAAGTCTTAATGTTATGCCTCCCCACGTTAATGATCTCCCCCCAAATTGTTTACCTTGGGTCCAAAGAAATGGCTTTTTTAGAGGGAAGTCATAAGGATGCTTCAATTCATTTGAATATAAGTCAGGATTATTTTTCCAATAACCAGGATGTTGGCATTGATTGGCGTGTTTTTTTGTTAAAACTCCTGATAATCTTTTTAATGTACTTTTAGGCTCATGATTACTAGCTTCATGTCTTTTAACTTGAGGCCCTGCTTCTATTACTAAAACTTTTATTCCCTGCTCTGCCAATGTAAGTGCTGCTATTCCTCCAGTAGCTCCAGAACCAACGACAATTGCTTCATAAGGACTTATATCCAAAACCTAGTTCGTGATTTGTTCTAAATAAATATAGCATTCAGTAAATAACAAATTTTTAGATTTCAGCTTAAGAAGTTAGAATTTATTGAAGTACTACTCAAAAAATGAGATTTATAATTTTAACTGTTTTAATGATTGTTTTAACTCTCCCTTCTAGAAGCTTGGCTGCACTGGATTATGGTAAACAATCCCTAATAGGAGCTGATTTTTCTGGATCTGATTTAAAAGGGGCAACTTTCTATTTGACTGATTTACAAGATGCAAATTTATCAGATTGTGAGCTCCAAAATGCTACTCTTTATGGAGCAAAATTGAAAGATACTAATTTAAGTAACTCCAATTTAAGAGAAGTAACTTTAGACTCGGCTATTTTAGATGGAACAGATTTAACAAATACTAACTTAGAGGATTCATTTGCTTATAGTACA
>QCCW01000057.1 GCA_003281125.1 Prochlorococcus sp. AG-347-N23
ATTTATCTGATAATTATGTTAAAAATCAATCAATTAATTTAAATAATTTAAGAATAAATCTCTATAAGGCTGACCAAAAATTAACACCTAAATTAATTCGCAATAATGACGGATCCTCTTTTTATAGTTACATCAAAATGCCGGGTGAAGGTGAAATTTCTTTGGAAGAGATCAAAGAAAGAGTGTTATTAGGACCTGATTTCTATTCAAATGTTAGGGAAGATATAATCAAGCTTTTAAAAAGGATTAATGAATTAAAAATTAATAACAAATTAAAGTCTATTGATAGTGGAGCATTAGGTCTTTGGATCCCTAGTAAAGACACAATTATTATTGATTATCGTGTGATTGAGATGGGTTCCCCAACTTTTCTTGATGTATTAAGTCATGAAGTTATTCATGTAGCACAAAGTTGTTTTAGCGGTTCTAGAAACAACTTTCCTGAGAGGATAGGTCTTCCGCTTGAGTACTCGACCGATTTAAATTTAAATTTATCTCATAATTTATATAGAAATAAAACAGAGGAGATAATGAATTTAGAGCGTGAGGCCTTCACATATTCGAAAGTCGAGGGAGTAGCAATTAAGCTCTTAAACAATTTTTGTGAATAAAACTTTTCACTAACACGTTAATTGAAAATAAAAAAATTTAAAGCATTGCGATTGAGGGAATTTTGAGAGAGACTTTTTGAGGGAAATATATTATTAGCTAAGACATTTTGCTATAACTGATCGCCTCGATAGGATTTGAACCTGCGACCTAGTGCTCCCAAATCACAAGGTCAGAAGACCCTATATCTGAGATTTGATGCTATAACTCTAGTTATAAGCCCTTTTTCTTCTAAAATCTAATAATACTTTCTAATTTTTAATAGATTTTTCCCTAAATTTTCCTAAAGTTGACCTAGTGTTCTTTAAGGTTTTAAAAGTTGATCTATATGATGGAGGTCATAGCTAGGAAGACTTTAAGACTTGAAATCGCTCCCTTTGACCACCCCAAAAGAAACCTATATAGTCTTTCTAATTGAGAATTTATTGTAGTTTAATTATTAAGAGTTTTATTATTTAGAGGTCATCCTGAGGATTAAATACGCAAAACCAGTTAGTAATAACAAGCTAGCAACCGCATAAGTCATTTCTATGCCGTACATATTCTGACTATTAATTACTTGCTAATCCCATAAAGACAAATCTGAATCTCCTGTTGATCTTTGCATCCAATGGATTTTCCAAATCCCATTAATCTTTTTAAAGATAGAAGTTACAGTTGGCAAATCATCATTAGGAGTTCCTTTGTAAGAGAATTTTGCCCCAAGCGTAAAAACACACATTGCTACATCGGCAGAAAGAAATTCAAACTTATGAATTTTTGTAATTTCTGCTTTTTCCTGAACAACATCTCCAGAAGTCATCATTTCCTCGAATCCCTCTGCACTTATTGGATTCCCACTAGGCCTGATGAGTAAAAAACTTGAAGTGGCATTATTTACAAAAAATGAGCCCATATTCTGAGGTGTTGCTAACTCGTACAACATCGATTCAATTGTTTCTCTATCTGTCATAAAAAAAAAGGGTTTTATCTCTCTAAGTTTAGATCGACTGTCAATTATTAAAAATATCTTTTGTGAGGTCTTCTATCTTTAGAAGTTATTTTTAATTTGAAAAAAACATTTGCATAATTTCTTACAAATGGTATTTTTAGTGGACTTGGAAAAGCTCAAATGCAAGATCAAAGAATTGAAAAGATAGTAGCCTTTGCAATAAACATAACTAAGGTCCTGGTAATAATTTATCTAGGCTTCGTTGAAGTTTTTAAAATTGGCAAATTACTCAGAGAGAAGTTAGATTCTGAATTTGATATTTCTCGAAAATGGGCTTCAAAAGCTTATTCAATTCTAAAAAAACGACAAGCGGAAAGAAAAGTAGCGGGAGTTTAAAAATTTTTGCTATAAATTAATTGAGGCCAAACCTCAACAGCATACTCTACGTTTGCGGCAAGACATAGATTGATTCAATATAGTTTGCGAGTCGATTTAATAACCCTTTCAGTAGTTGGAATTTCTGTAAGGGTTTCTTGTTTGATTTAATACCCAATATCGTTTTTGGGGTCTGTTA
>QCCW01000058.1 GCA_003281125.1 Prochlorococcus sp. AG-347-N23
ACCAATATTTCCAGAAGTAACAAGATATCCTCCAACTGCCAAAACCAAGGAGACTGCTGCAAGAGAAATCCACTCTATAAATGCAGAAATGCTACTGTCATAAAAAATTGTTCCATTTACTGCTTTCTTGTAAGCAACTCCAGTATTAGAAAATTTCTTGCTATTTAAAGCCTCTCTTCTGAACATCTGAACGACTTCTAAACCTTGAAGATTCTCTTGAAAATCAGAGTTAAGTTGAGACAACTCTTCCCTTACTTGATAATTAGCTTTTCTATACCGTTTTTGAAGCCAAATAATGAAATATGAAACAGGAATCTGAGTTAATAGCAATAAAATAGCAAGCCCTTGATCTATTGATAGCATTGTCAAAGAGATTACTATCAGACTTACAAAGTCAGCAATTACTCCTACTGCTCCACTACCAAAAACCTCGGCTAAAGCATCTACATCATTGGTTAATCTCGTTAATAATTTACCAACAGGCATTTTATCGTGATACTTGAGAGATAAAGATATTGAATGAGCAAAAAGTTCTCTCCTTATCCGTGCGGTTAATCTCTGTCCAACAGCTTGAATATTGTAGGTTTGGTATCCTTGCAAAACCAACCTAAATAGAACAGTTATAAATAAAGTTAAAATTATGGCATTTACTGACTGCCCAAAGAAAGTTTTGCTTAGCCAAACATCTGTACTTTCGTTTTTGAGGATTGTAATCGCTTGGCCAACTAATAGTGGTTGAATGGCTCCAGAAAAAGATACAGGTAGCAAAACTATTAAGATCAAATAGATTGTTTTTTTATCTTTAGTTAAATATTTACCTAACTTTTTAATCCTTCTAAAATCATTAAAAATCATTTAGCTAATCTTCTATGGAGCATTAGTTGATTCTATTGATAAAATCATATCTCTGAGATGATAATCATCCAACCTCATCGATATAGGATTCCCAATTAATCTTGCAGTAGAGTAGAAAAGATCATCTATTTTAACTAAACCATTCTCTTTGAGAGTCTTTCCAGTTGCCACCAAATCAACTATTGCCTCTGCCATTCCTGTAATAGGACCAAGCTCCACTGATCCTGTTAAATGTACTATTTCTACAGGTATATTTAATTCATCAAAATATGATCTTGCTGTTTTAGTGAATTTGCTTGCTACTTTACAATTCGCAGGCAAATCAGTTGGTTTTGAATAATCGCTATTTTTCTTAACCGCCAATGACATATGACATCCCCCAAACCCCAAATCTAGTAACCTTGCAACTTCTAAATCAGATTCTCGTAAAACATCATATCCAACGATACCCAAATCAGCCTGGCCATAACTAACATAAACAGGAACATCGCCATTTCTTACCAATAAAGCTTTAGCCCTTTTGCAATTTGATTCAAAGGTTAATGATCTATTATTTTCCCCCAACGCATCAGAGAAGTCTAACCCAGCTCTTTTCAGAATTGAAATTGCATCTTCTAGCAGAGCTCCTTTTGGTAAGGCTATAGTAAACATAGATCAATTTCTTCCAAGGATTCTTCATTCTAAGTTAACAATGGGATTTAATAAAGCTCAAAATATAATAGGTCTTAGAGTTTTAAATGATAATGTTATTTGGTTATGGGAAAAAGATTCAACAGTAGTAGTTGTAGATCCATCTATACACGAACCAGTAATTAGATATATAGAAGAAAACAATTTTAAGTTAATAGCTATTTTGCAAACTCATCATCATTCAGATCATATTGGAGGAACAAAACATCTTATTAAGAGATGGCCAAATGTACAGGTAATTGCTTCCTCCAAAGAAAAAAAGCGAATACCTTTTCAAAATGTATCTGTAGAGGATGGAGAAACTTTGAACATCTTGGGTGAAGAAGTAAAAATAATTGAAGTATTAGGACATACAAGCTCACATATTGCCTTCTTTTTGAATGGGAAAAATCCTGTTCTTTTTATTGGTGACACATTATTTTCTGGAGGTTGCGGAAGAATTTTTGAGGGAACTTATCAACAAATGTATTCTTCACTAGAAAGAATCAAATCTCTACCAAAAAATACTCTCATATATTGTGCACATGAATA
>QCCW01000059.1 GCA_003281125.1 Prochlorococcus sp. AG-347-N23
CATCAACTACCAACAACCAATCTTTGGGAAAGTAATCTATTAAGCATTCTGGCGGTGAACCTTCCTCCCTGCCTGATAAATGACGAGCATAATTCTCAACTCCATTACAATAACCAACCTCTTTGAGCATTTCTAAATCATATTTTGTGCGTTGTTCTAGACGTTGAGCCTCTAATAATTTTCCTTCATATGTAAATTTATCTAGTTGAGTTTTTAATTCACTTCTAATTGCACTTATTGCACTCTCAAGTCTTTCTTTTGGTGTCACAAAATGCTTCGCTGGGTAAACGCTAACTTGTTCTAAACTTTCAAGTATTTCTCCTGTAGTAGGGTCAACATATCTAATAGCTTCGACTTCATCTCCAAATAATTCAATTCTAATTAATCTATCTTCATAAGCTGGACCGATTTCTAAAACATCCCCTTTAATTCTGAATCTACCTCTAGTAATTTCAATATCATTTCTGGTATATTGATTTTCAACGAGAGACCTCAAAGAAGAACGAAGATTTATTGACTTTCCCACTTCAAATTTAACTGCAGCTTTTAAATACTCACTGGGTATACCAAGACCATAAATACAACTTATTGAGGCTACAACAATTACATCTTTTCTTTCAAATAATGAGCGTGTTGCAGAATGCCTAAGCATATCTATTTCTTCATTAATTGAAGCCGTTTTGGCTATGTAAGTATCACTTACGGGTACATAAGCTTCAGGTTGATAATAATCGTAGTAAGAAATGAAGTACTCAACAGCATTTTTTGGAAAAAATTCCCTTAATTCATTACATAGTTGTGCAGCTAAAGTTTTGTTATGAGCTAATACAAGTGCTGGTCTTCCTGTTTGTTGAATCACATTCGCAATAGTAAATGTTTTACCAGTTCCAGTAGCTCCTAAAAGAGTCTGAAACTCTTTACCAGTATTGACACCTTTAACTAATTTTTTAATAGCTTCTGGTTGATCTCCATTTGGTTCGTAAGGAGCTTGAAGCTTATAGTTGTTCATCAACCTTGTAACAAAAGGGTATTGCTATACTAAGAAATTTTTTCTCCAATTATTGAATTTTTCAAAGATTCTTTTAAGCCTCTAACAACCGCAATCATCGATAGTAAATCATCTAATTTATTAACTACAGTTCCAACGCCAACTGCTGAGGCTCCAGAGGATATTGCTAGTGGACAAGTTACTTGGCTTAATCCAGAGGCACTCATGATTGGTGTATTCAGGGATTGTTTCTTAAATTCTTGATGAATAGCATAGGTAGCTGCAAGAGTTGGTACTGATTTTTCAAAAAAGCCTTGAATTCCTGAAGAGTGAGGGGTAGAACTAGTGCCACCCTCTGTTTGAATAATATCAACTCCTTCTTCCACTAGCTTTAAAGCAAGATCAACTTGTTTATCAATAGGCATAGTATGAGGAACAGTTACTGATAAAGGAACATTAGGCAATAAATCCCTAGTCTCTTTTGTAATGTTTAAAACTTTTTTATCTGAAAAATTAATGCCTTTTTCATAAAAAGTATCGTAATTTCCTATTTCAATTAATGATGCTCCTGCATTTACGGAATCTTGAAAAGATTGAGGCACTACTGAACTAACACAAACGGGTAGTGTTGAATTATTAAGTGCCAAATCAACTAGTTCAGGTTTACAAGCAATATCGACAAGATCTGCACCTCCTAATGAGGCAGCCTCAACAATTATTTTCACAGATTGAACATCGAAATTATTCAATCCTGAAATAACTTTGAGTAAGGATTTGCTTCTTAACTCTTCTTTGATTTTTTGTGGCAAAAGATTAATCAGACTCATTTAATTAATGAATTTATTACCCGATTGTGACATTGTTTTATTAAAACAGTGCATTTTTTAAAAAATATTATCTGAGCAACACAAAATGACTGATAAAAAATTAACTCAGAAAAATTGGTCATCATGGCATCATCAGCTTCATAAGGAGATTCTTACCAAAAAAATATTAATTCCCAAGGGATCCAATATTCTAATAAGTGTTTCCGGGGGTCAAGACTCAATGGCCTTATTAACCCTAATTAATGACC
>QCCW01000060.1 GCA_003281125.1 Prochlorococcus sp. AG-347-N23
GGATATAGTGATGGATTTTGGACAATTCAAGATAGATCTTCTCAGTGGATAGCACCTCTCTTAAATCCAAAAGAAGGTGAAAAGATTTTAGATGCTTGTGCAGCGCCAGGAAGTAAGTCTACCCACCTAGCAGAATTAACAAATGATAGTGCTGAAATCATTGCCGTAGATAGATCAGCAAAAAGATTAAAAATACTGCAATCAAATTTAGAAAGGTTAAATTTGAAATCTGTTAATACCCTTAAGGCTGATGCTACGACTTTGATTAAATTAAATCCTAAGTTTATATCTTATTTTGATAAGATTTTATTAGATGCTCCATGTTCAGGCATTGGAACTCTTTCTAGGAATCCAGATTCTAGATGGTCTTTAAGTACAGAAAAAATAAAATCTTTAACTTTATTACAGGAAAAACTTTTGGAGAGTATTTTTCCTCTTTTGAAAAAAGAGGGCACTTTAGTTTATTCAACTTGTACTATTTGTCCCGATGAAAATAATCTATTAATTGAAAGATTTATTGAAAAAAACAAAACTTTAAAATTGGTTAGCCAAAAGCAAATTTTACCTAGCTTGGATTACCCTGGTGATGGATTTTATTCTGCAATAATTTCTTATAAATCTTAAAAATAAAATTTATTTTTTAATTGGAATTTTATAAATTTCAGATATGAACTTCTTCCATAAATAAGCTGCATTCCCACTAGATAATTCAGATTCCTTGTTATCGTCGTAACCTATCCAGATCCCTGTTGTAAGGTTCTCAATGGAACCAATAAACCACAGATCTTTATTTCCATCAGATGTTCCTGTTTTCCCATAAATTTTCTTTCCTTTTATAGAGGCTGCTTTTGAAGTGCCTTCTTTTACAGATTTTTCAAGAAGTTTATTAATTTTTTTGTTTACTTTAAAATCTAATATTTTCTTGGAAATAGATTTGTTTTCCCAAATAGATTTATTATCAAATGATTCTATTTTTTCTATGATACTGGGGCTTTGAATCTTCCCATTATTATTTATTGCAGAATATGCATTTGTAATGTTAAAAAGATTATCGCCAAAGGAACCAATAGCTAATGATGGAAACTCCTCAAACTCTTGTTTATAACCCAGACCAAATGAATTGGCTAGATTAATAATTTTTTTTAAGCCGACTTTTTTTGTTATTGATATTGGAACTATATTGGATGAACTTTTAAATGATTCAATCAAAGATATTGAACCTCTATAAACTTCTGAAAAATTTTTTGGGCAATAACTTTCCCAGCATCTTGGCGAGTCCTCAAATTTATCGCTTAAATTTATACCTTCTTTTAAAGCAACAGCATAAGGAATTATTTTAAAAGTAGAACCCAAAGGTCTTACAGATGAAATTACTCGATTATATTGATTAATTAATGGTTTTTTGCCACCTACCATTGTCCGGATTAGTCCTGTATTTGATTCGATTGATAACAAGGCAAACTCAATTTCTTCAGGCCCCGCATAATTTGAGATTTTTTGGGCTTTTTCTTGCCAATCTTTATTGATAGAAGATTTAATCCTTAAAAACTTATAATTATTTTTATTTTCAATTCTTTTTTCTGCTTCCTCAAGAATAAAATTTATTAGTAATTTATCATCTAAAAAATTATCCGTTGTTTGATAGGTTAAGTTTATTTTCTCTCTAATAGCTTTATTCTTATCTTCCAGAGAGATAAACCCATCAATATACATTGATTTAAGAACTTTATTTCTATTTTTAATAGCTAGTTCTAAATTTTGATAAGGTGAATAAATTGATGGAGCTGGAGCTAATCCTGCAATTAATGCGATCTCTGATAATGTCAATTCTTCTATAAATTTTCCAAAATAAACTTGGGCAGCCTCGTCTACCCCGTATGCTCCTGATCCTAGATAAATATTATTTAAATATAATTTTAAAATTTGATTTTTGTCATATTTAAATTCAAGTATGAGTGATATAAATATTTCTTTGATTTTTCTTTGAAAACTTAAATCATTATTTAGAAAAAGTAATCTAGCAACTTGTTGT